>RFHL01000932.1 GCA_003696875.1 Bacteroidota bacterium
AAACCGAGCTTGGCGGGCCAAGTGAGGCTTTTTCTGACGCCGTATGCGGGCAAGGGATCAAGCCAAAAGCGGACTTTATTTTTTGAGCGTTACTTAGCGTCTGGTCTGTCGCGGCAGACCGCCGAACCCATGCGGCACCGCAACAGCGGCGCCTCCTCTTATTTTCCGAACTTTTCAGCCTTTCCCCCTTGTCTGAACCTGCTTTTCTTCAGGACCTGAACCCCGCCCAGCGGGCCGCCGTCGAAAACACCGAGGGCCCCCAGATGGTCATCGCCGGTGCGGGCAGCGGCAAAACCCGGGTACTCACCTACCGCCTCGCCTATATCCTTGCCCAAGGCCTCGCCCAGCCCCAGGAGCTGCTCGCCCTGACCTTTACCAACAAGGCCGCCCGCGAGATGAAAGAGCGGATCTTCCAGCTCATCGGACCCGCCGGAAAAAGCATCGTCATGGGGACCTTTCACTCGATCTTCTCCCGCATCCTGCGGGTCGAGGCCGAGCGTATCGGTTATACCAGCGCCTACACCATCTATGATGCCGATGATGCCCAGCGGGCCGTGCGCAACCTGCTCAAGGAGCAGAATCTCGACGAAAAAGTCTACAAACCCAAGGTGGTGAGCAACGCCATCTCCATGGCCAAAAACCGCATGGTTTCGCCTCAGCAGTACGCGGAGTTTGCCACCGACGACTTCAACCTCCAGGTCGCCCGGCTGTATGAGGTGTATGAAAAGCGTCTGTTCAAAGCCAATGCCATGGACTTTGACGACCTGCTGCTCAAGCCGATTCTGCTGTTCAATTCTCACCCGGATCTGCTGCATAAATACCAGCACCGCTTCCGCTATATCATGGTCGACGAGTATCAGGATACCAACCATGCCCAATATGTGCTGACCAATATGCTGGCCGCCGTGCACCAGAATCTCTGTGTGGTGGGGGATGATGCCCAGAGCATCTATGCCTTTCGCGGGGCCAATATCCAGAACATCCTGAATCTCACGAAGGACTATCCCGATCTGCAGACCTTCAAGCTGGAACAGAACTACCGCTCGACCCAGAACATCGTCGAGGCGGCCAACTCCATCATTGCCCGCAACAAGGACCAGATTCAGAAGCACGTCTTTACGGAAAATGAGGAAGGGGATCGCATCCGGGTGCTGCGGACCGCCTCTGAGCAGGAGGAAGCCCGCACCGTGAGCAACCTCATCCGGGAGCAGAAGCAGGTATTCAACTATTTCAACCGCGACTTTGCCGTCCTGTATCGCACCAATGCCCAGTCGCGGGCGGTGGAGGACGAACTCCGCCGCGCCGGGCAGCGCTACAAGGTCTTCGGGGGCCTGTCTTTCTACCAGCGCAAAGAAGTCAAGGATGTGGTTGCCTACCTGCGGGCCGCCATCAATCCC
>RFHL01000933.1 GCA_003696875.1 Bacteroidota bacterium
AAGCTGTCCCCTGCTCAGGAAGAAAACCCCATCGGGGGGAAGGCAAGCGCCTTCCCCCCGATGGGGTTTTGACATAAAAAAATGGGCCCGATCAGGCCAAAGGGGTAGAGGTTTTCCCCAAATGCTTACCGAGTTTGTATACGTAATAATCGCGCCGCTCTTGCACTTCGATCTCGTCCATAATCTTGTGGATGAGGCTGATCCCCATTCCTCCTTTACCCCGGGACTGTATGATATCGGACACCTGTTGAGGTTGGTATTCGTGCAGGGGAAAAGCCTTGCCAGTGTCTTTGATTTCCGTGTAGAGGGTACTGTCTTCCCGGTAAATGACCACCTCAATGGTGGAGTAATTGTCGCACTGATGTTGATGGATCATGCAATTGGCGCAGGCCTCATCTACAGCCAATACGATCTGATTGGAGATCGGTCCGGTAATCTCCAGATCAGCCAGCCGGGACTTTACAAAGTCCCGGATGGTTGCCAGGTAGGCCTTATTACATCGAACCCTAAGATAGGCTTTCATGCGCATTAAAAATGGGCGGGGACGTCTTCGGTCCGTTCTACAATAATCAGGTTGTCGAGTTGGTCCAAGCCCAGAATAACAAACACATCCCGCACACTTTCCCGCAAGGAAGACAGAACGAACTTCCCCCCCTGCTCTGCAACTTCGTCCAGGTAAGAAACAAAGACACCGAGCCCTGCGCTGGAAATGTACTGAATATCAGCCCCATCTATATGGATATTAACTTGACCTTGCTCGATGAGGGCCTGTATTCTTTCATCTAAATGTACGGATGAATTGGCGTCTAGTTCCCCGTGAGGAACCAGCGTGATGTAAGTATCCTGCGGATGTTCTTGTATGGTCATGATCGGCTTACTTCTACGGAAGCTTGGGATGAGGGTTCGGGGAGAAACTTGATAACCAGCACGGTATAATCATCATGCAACTCGGCATGGGCAAAATTTTTCACAGAACTGACCACTTCAGAAGCAATCATGGCCGCCGATTCGGCGCGATTTCGGAAGATAACCTCTTGTAAGCGATCGTAGCCAAACTCCTCACCAGCCTGGTCCCGGGCCTCGGTGATGCCGTCGGTATACAGCACCAGAAAGTCATCGGGCGCCACCTGGAGCCGCACCGGCTCGCCTACCATCTGATCATAGCGACGGTTTCGCACGATCCCCAGGCCCGGAATCCCATCGTCCAGACGCTGTACCTCCCGGCTGCCCGCCCGATACAGAAAGGTGGGACAATGCCCGGCCCGGATCATATCTACCCGCCGTTGGGCCAAGTCTACCTGCAGGTAGGTCATGGTCAGAAAAAAGCCCTTCTGCATGCACTGGGACAGCGCCTGATTGGCGGTCCGGATAAAATCGGGCACATCCAGGTCCAGCAGGGCCAGAGCATGGAAGATCCCTTTGATCTCAGCCATGTAAAAAGCCGCTGTCGTCCCCTTGCCCGACACATCGCCGATGGCGATGCGGTAGGTGTCCGGGCTGGGTTGGACCACATCGTAGTAGTCTCCACCCACTTCGTAGGCATTTTCGTTTTCGGCGGCCATCTCGATGCGGGCATCTCCGGGCAGGCTGCCCGGCAACAGTTGGTCCTGCACTTCGTTGGCAATCTTGAGCTGCTCGCGATAGCGCTCCACCTCTATTGATTCGCGGATCAGACGGGCATTTTCCAGCGCAATACCGGCCTGTTCCGCAAAGGTCATCAACGACTTGAGGGTCACGTCCTCAAAGGCATTCACCAACTCGTTGACCACAAATACAGCCCCGAAGCCCTGGTTATTGGAGCGGACAGGCACCACCACCAGGCTGCGGTAGCGGGTGTCGCCCGCCTGAAAGGCGCGATGCTTGCGCAAGTTGCGCACCAGAAAGGGTTTACCGTCCCGCAGTACCTTCTCCGTCAGATCCTGCCCTTGCAGGATCTGCTCCACTTCGTGGTTGCCCAGTCGCTTGCCCACCTTCACTTCCGCTTTTCCGGTTTCGCTGTCAAGCATTTCCACCCAGCCGGCCCGGGCATTGGCCGCCAGGATGGAGGCCTCCAGCAGGGTATTCATGATGTCGGTAAAGTCGAGGTTGGACTGGATCGCCTGGCTGATCTTGCTCGCCGAGGCGATCTCAAAACTCTCGGCCTCAAAAATCGACGAGGTCGGCAGGTTGAAGAACAGCACCAGGATCGAGATGACCGTATAGGTGAGAGAAAAAATGACAACATAGACCAGAAACACCAGGTACCAGCTCTGACCCGGCGTCACCCCCAACTGCCCTGGCAGATTGCGGGCGGCGATGACGTAGGTAACCATCACCAATAGGATCATCACCAGCAGGCCCATCGTCCGCAACTTCTGATTGAAGTTGAGGTAGGCGATCCAGCGAACATTGGCCCCCAGAAAGAGCGTAAGCAGAACAAAGGGGAAATAGGCGATGGTGATGGCCAGGCCATCCCGAAAAAACAGGAAGGCAACGCCCAGGGCCAGCATGCCAAAGAAGATTTGCCAGGCGACGATCTTGCGCTTGGTCCGCGGATAGAGGATAAAGCGCCGGAAAATAAAGACACAGGCCAGAAAGAAAAGGGTGAAGGCCAGGAATCCCAGGGCAAAAAACACTGGCCCCAGATACTTGTGCATGGCCCAGCTGCTCGTGGCGCGGTTCACAAAGGTGATGAGCATGATGAGCGTGATCCCGGCCATACCGGTGATGAACAGCCGCCATAGGACTGTCGTCACATGTAGCTTTTCAATATGCCCGAAAAGGCGGCCTACCAGCAGGGTGCTGAAGACAAAAAAGCCAGCCATCACCAGGCGGTAGCCCAATCCACCTACCCAGATCGGGTCCACGGGCACGGACTCATCAAAGACCGAGGTAAACATGCTCTCGGCCACGTGAAAACCCAGCAGCGCCAGCCAGAAGAGGAGGGCGAACACCAGGAGAAAGGCATTGATGAGGCGCGGCTGCAAAAGGGGCGAAAATCTTTGGGGTGGCACCGGACCCGGTCCCATACAAAAAGGACCCCCGGAAACAGGTAGGGACAAAAGTACATTTCCGCCCTGCCTTTGCCAAATATCTGGGCTTGGGGTCAAGGACCAGATCTTTGCCGCTCAAGGCCTTAGCCCGAGGGGGGCGGGGCCACCCGGGCCAGGGCCTGCCACAAGCGGTCTGCCCCCTCCAGCCATTGCATCTCAATGTGCAAGATGTGCAGGGACAAACCGGCAAGATGCCGGCTCCCCAGCAGACGGGCGTGGTCCTTGGCGGTGGTGAGGAGCCAGGCCCGTGCCTCGGCCGCCTCGCGGCCGAGGCGGTCCAGGTCCTGCGCCCGATAGGGGCGGTGATCCCGGAAGAAGCGCTGCCCCACGATCTCGGCCCCCAGGGCCTCGACCTGTCGCCGAAAAAAGGCCGGATTGCCGATACCGGCAAACAGCCATACCCGCTGTCCCTCCAGGTCCGACAGCGGCAACGGACCCGACGGTCCCTGCAGGCCTAAGGCCTGCGGCCGGGCAAAGACCAGCGGCCGACCCAGGCCGGCCAGTCGTGCCCGTAAGTCCGGAATGTCCTTCGGATCAGCGACCTTGTTGACGACCAGCAGGTCGGCCCGGGCCAGGCTGTCGAGCGGCTCGCGCAGCCGCCCGCGGGGGAGCAGGTGGTCATCGACCGGGAGGCGGCTGGCGTCGATCATGACGAGGTCCAGGTCGCGGGCCACCCGCCGATGCTGAAAGGCATCGTCGAGAATAATCAGTTGGGCCTCCGCTTCGGCCAGCAAGCGGCGGATGCCCTCGGCGCGGTCTTCGCAGACCGCCACCGGGAGGCCGGGGAAGGTGCGCGCCACCTGCAGAGCCTCGTCCCCGACAGTCAGGGCGGTATCCTGATCTGGGTGCGCCCGCCGGTAGCCCCGGCTGCGCCGGCCATATCCCCGGCTTAGATAGGCGGGCCGGGACCAGCCCACCGCGATCGCATGCCGCAACAAGGCCTCTGCCATAGGGGTCTTGCCGGTCCCGCCTGTCGACAGATTGCCGACCGAGATCACCGGTACCGGTGCGCGGTACACCGAGGCTCGACCGGCGTCATAGCGCCGGTTTCGCCATCGTATGACCGCTCCGTACAAGCTGCTCAGCATGGGTGAAGGGATCGTTGGACCAAATTAGAAAAAGTACCCGGATTGGCACGGGATGGGGCAATCCGACAGCCCTGGCTGTCAATTTGACACAGATCAACGACAGCTTTGGCAAAGGTATCGTATTTGTTTGGAAGTAAGGGCGAAAAGCTGGTCGCGCCAGCCCTAGCCTTCATTCTCCCCGACATACCAATCACATCTGACGTTTGTATTATGGAAAAAGGTTCGATCTCCGTCAGTACCGAGAACATCTTCCCGATCATCAAACAGTCGCTCTACTCCGAGCAGGAAATTTTCCTGCGGGAGCTGGTTTCCAATGCCGTAGACGCCACCCAGAAATTGCGCCACCTCGCGGCCATGGGGGAGTTTACAGGCGAAATCGGTGAGCCGCAGATCCATGTCCGGATCGACAAGGAGGCCGGCACCCTCACCATCTCGGATGTGGGCCTGGGCATGACCGAGGAAGAAGTCAAGAAGTACCTTAACCAGGTGGCCTTTTCCGGGGCCGAGGAGTTTATTAAGAAGTTTCAGGATCTCAAGGACAGCGATGACATCATCGGTCGCTTTGGGCTAGGCTTTTACTCGGCCTTTATGG
>RFHL01000934.1 GCA_003696875.1 Bacteroidota bacterium
CAAAGGCGGCCGTCTCGCCGGTAGGCAGGAAGCCGCTGTGCTGATGCCCCTTGATGCCGCCAAATTCGGAGAAGCCTCGTCCGTAGGTTTCATTTTTGGTAAAAAACATGTCCAGCAACTGCGGACACACATGGGGGGCCAGGGCGAGGAGCAGGACAAGCCGCTCTTGAGTCCCCATCTGAAAATGGCGAACCACGTCGGCATAGATGGCATCCGCCGGCAGGGGCGGCGGTGGGAGTTCGGTGACAGGCAAGTCCGCTGCTTCACCAAAGTAAGTTTTGAAGCGGTGCTCGATCACCTGTGCCAGCCAACTCATATCGGCCTGCAGGGCGAGGGCGTTTTGCTCTATGTGGACGAGGGCTTCGGACATAAACCAAAAAAAGACGGGACTCATGGCCCTGATACATGCAGGATGGGCCTGCCTTCAAGGTACAAAATTTCTGGAGGTGCCAAAGAGGAGGTCTTCGAGCTTTCAGCTTGGGTTTTCCTCTTAGTAACGCGAGAAAAATAACTTCCTGATTTTGCGCCGAGACCTTGTGCGCAGACAAGGAAGAAAAACCGAGCCTGGCGGGCCAAGTGAGGCTTTTTCTGACGCCGTATGCGGGCAAGGGATCAAGCCAAAAGCGGACTTTATTTTTTGAGCGTTACTTAGCGCCACTCCACGGTCAGGAGTCCCCGCATCCAGGGAAGGCGTACCATGCTGAGATTCCATGGCAACTGATCCAGGAGCAGGTCAAAAGGCTTCTGCGCTACCACCAGCTGCCAGTTTTCTCCACTGGTATGGGTCAATTTGCCTTCCCGGATAAAGAAGGAGCCCCGCATACCATCGTTGGAGGCGTGTTTTAGCGGTCCCCATCGCTGCCGGGCTGCTTCGATGAGGCCTTCGGCCAGACTGATCTCCGCTTCTGATATGTCGATGCCGCCCACGACCGGCTCGCTCAGGGGCCAGCCGCACAGGATTTTGTTTAGCACGAGCCGCTCCTCTGGCGCGTCGGTTTGTTTGTTGATCAGGTATTGGAGCAGGTGAATGGCCCGCTGGTTGGCCGTCTCATCCCGGAACTTCCGGTCCGGCCGCAGCAGCTCGGCCTGCTGGAAAAAGTGGGGAAAAAAGGGCCATACCAAGACGATGCCTGCATGGGGGACATAAATGGCCTCATCTCCCGGCATGGGCCGGCGGGGCCGTTTTTCCTTTTTTTCTCGCTCAGCATCTTCCGGCTGCGGCCTATCACCTCTGGAATCCCCGCCAGGAGGCGGGGGGGCTGGTGACCAGCGGGATACCTCCCGGCTGAGGGCCTCCAGCATCTCGGCTAGTCCGGTGGGTACCTGACTGGGAGGCAGGGTCGGTACAAGGCGACGCCAGCTTTCGAGCCGGGTCTGTGGCGCCATGCCATCCTGACGGGCCGCCTGCCGCAGTACCCAGCCCAGCCAGTGGCTGGGATTCAGGCTGCTTCGTTCCTGTAGGCTGAGATAGGTGAGCAGCGCTTGCTGCTGCCAGATGCGGCCGGTCTTGCTTTCTGCTAGCAAGACGGGCAGCAGCTCGAAGAAGGGAACGAGAAGATAGTTGTTGAGCTTCGCGAAGAGATTGTCGAACTTGACCGTTCTCTTCGGGAACCGGTCGACGTGAATCGCGACCTCGGCGAACCGGCCGAAGAGCCGGCGGCACTCGCGCGTCGAGTAACGGCGGATGATCGGCGCGTCTTTCTCGGCGTGCTCGATGGGCGTTCCCGACAGGAGGGCGACGAGATTGAACCACGAGTACTTGTTGTAGAGCATCACGATCGCCTCGCCGCCCGGCCGGAGGACGCGATGGACCTCCTCGACGGCCCTCTCCGTGTCGACGGTATGGTGG
>RFHL01000935.1 GCA_003696875.1 Bacteroidota bacterium
ACCATCACCGTGGCCTTCCCTTCGCTGCCTCTCACAACTTCCCTCAGCACATCCGCCATCACCCTGCCGAATAGCACCGATGACGTGGGGTCTCCCTGCACTACTCCCCTCTCCACCCGCCACTCCTTCGTCACCCCGTTCCGTCTCCAGATCAGCCTTGTCGGGGCCAGGAGCAGGCGCACCGTCGCCTCGGCCTCTGGGGCGTGTGTCCGTATGGACTCGATGACTGCAGACCGCAGCACGCAGTTGAATGCATTCTTGACGTCCAGCTGGACTCCATTCCAACCTCTATCCAGCATATTCTGCACTGTCTGTGCCGTCCGTCTGCACCCTTCGGGGACCAGGAGCATCTGCCCGTCTTGGGGGAGCGAGTCTTTTAGGAGGCGTTCGAGGCATTTGTATATGAGGCTTTTGGCCAGGACTGCAAGGGGCTCCCCCACCCCGATGGGCCTGTATCCGCCTCCTGGCTTCTTTATCAGGGTGAGTCTGCAAGCCGAGAGTATGTCCCGGCACCCGCCCATCAGCAGGCCTTCCATCACAGCTGCCAACGTCTTCTTCGCCCCATCGTTTGACAGCAGCGCCTTCACGGCAACCCGACGCAGTCCTGACGGTCCAGGAGCCGTCGAGTCCTTCATGTTCTTCACCGCAGCTGCTACGACTTCAACCCAGGCTTCGCGCGATCCCGCGAGCTCGTGCCACACCCACGGGTGACCGCCCACATTCAGCTCCCCCTTTGTCACCATCACTGCCTTCCTTTCCTTCTCGTCGGCCTGGGGGAAGAGCGATGCGACGGCGTCGTCCACCTCCAACCGCCCTGCCTCTCCCAGCCCTTCGTCTCCCGGTTCCCACGTTCCCCACTTGGCCTCCAGGCGCCTCGCCATCGTCGCGTCATTGGGTGCGTGCCATTCCGTTGCCGCCACTTCCTCACCGTCACGAAGCGTCCCTAGCTTTGCGAACACCGTCTTCCCATCTCTCAAGGCGGCCGCCATCTGCTCAACTATCCAAACTGGACCTCTCTTCACAATGTCACGGCCCCTGGTCGCCCATATACCCGCGATCATCTTCTGGGTGGTCGCCTTCAAGAACAGGATCGTGTCCTGCGACGTCAGCGTCCTGTCCAGCCATTCCATGTGTTGGTGGTTCAGCTCTGCCTGTGGCCTCTCCGTATTCCCGATTGTGGTGACGTGCGTGGGCAGCGGGTACCTTGGCTCGTCGGTGTTACGTTCTTCTCCTTCATTCCTCCTGCGACTCCTTCTCAGGAGGTCGAGGAGGGTTTCGCCGGCTCGCGTGTTCCCAGCGGCATTCGTATCTCTTCCTTCCTCATTGTTCGGGCATTGCGTGGACGTTCTTGTCGGAGGGAGCGATCGCGAAGTTCTGGCTCCTTCTCTGTTCGGGGTGTCGGCCCTCCTGGGCACCCCCAATTGAACCTCCAGCCTTCTGGCTGGGGCTGCCTCGTCTGGTTGTTGGGACCACACGGTCCTCACCATGTCGGCGACTGCCCCGGCCCCACTTGCTATGGCCATAGCGATGACTGCAGGGCCTAGTTTATCGATTACTACGGTCCCCGCAATCAGCGATGCCGCGGCAAAGAGCAGGCCCAGGGGTTGCCGGGAACACCCGTGGAAGAAGCCCATTATGAGCGTCCCCGACACCGCTCCGAAGGCCCCTCCCAGGAGTTTTCCCGCATCACGGGCCACTCCATTCATCAGTATGGAGGCGGCATTGGCCACGACCTCGGCCTTGTCCTCCACTGACCGGTCTCTACACGCTTCGTAGAGAGCCGGCCAGATCCTGAGGGGTAGCCAGGTGCAGATCATTAGGGCACCCAGCATGCCCATGCACCCACATATCCCCTTCACCAGCCGCGTGAGCTTGACCCCGGCCAGCATCAGCAGCAGGGCCAAACCCGGTCGGGAGAGTAAAAATGCGGGGAAGATCATGTTGATCCACCCATCCAGCATAATAACGGCCTTTTCTGTGTTATTTCCTGGGGCCCAGTCGGGCAAGGGGAGGCCTTGGCCTCGAACTGCCTCTTGCCGGGTCCAGGAG
>RFHL01000936.1 GCA_003696875.1 Bacteroidota bacterium
ACCCAATCGGTGCTGTCGGGCCAGAGGCTGGTGGTGATGTCCAGCGCCTGATAAACCTGCTGGGCCTTGGCCAGGTGCACGCGGCGCGGCGCGGGCTTGGCGCGGGGCCGCTCGTCGGCCAGGGCGGGGGGCTGGGCCAGCCCCAGGTCCAGCCGGTACACGCCTTCGGCGATGTCGCGGAAGATTGGCGCCGCCACGGTCCCGCCGGAGGTATGACCGCCTTCGGGCTCATCGACCATCACGTAGAGCGAAAACCGCGGATTGTCGGCCGGGAAAAAGCCTCCAAAGGAAGCACGGTATTTGCGTACATACCCCACGCCCCGTTGGGTCTTGCGGGCGGTACCGGTCTTGCCGGCGACCTCAAACGGCATGCCCCTGAAGGCCCGGGAAGCGGTCCCGTAGTCCACCACGGCCTTGAGGAGTTCTTTTACCTTGACAATACTCTCCTCATTCGCCATCTGTGGGTTGATCACGTCTGGTTCATAGGCCCGGATGATGCGGGCATCATCGCGGATTTCCTTGACCAGCCAGGGCCGCATCAGGCGGCCACCATTGGCGATACCATTGTAGAAGGCGGCCATCTGCAGTGGGGTTACCCGCAGCGAATAGCCGTAAGAGAGGGAGGGCAGGGTGGCGATGGTCCACTCTTCCTCATCCGGCTCGATGATATCGGGCATAGGCTCGCCCTGCAGCTGCCGGTTCATGATGTCACCAAAACCAAAATTGCGCAGGTGCTGGATGTATACCTCCGGCTGGCCGGCATAGTATTCGTTCACGGTCTTGGAGATCCCGACGTTTGAGGAGTAGGCGATCACCCGCTCAAAGTCGATTTCGCCGTAGGCTACGCCATTGTCAGTCACCTCTTTGTCGTCATACATCACGGTCCCGTTGCCGGTATCGATGGTGTCGCAGATCTCGACATAGCCATCTTCCATGAGGGCGAGGGCCGAGGCAATCTTGAAGGTCGAGCCCGGCTCAATCTGGGTGGCGACGGCGTGGTTATAGGTTTCGGGGTAGTTGGCGAGGGCGAGGATTTTTCCGGTCTCCACGTCCATGAGGACAGCGGTGCCGTACTTGGCGTAGTGCTGGGTGACCCCCCGCGCCAGGGCGCGCTCCACGATGTCCTGCATGTCCACATTCAGGGTGGTGATGACATCATAGCCGTCCTGGGCAGCCTCTTCCCCATACTGATCCAGGGGTACATAGGAACCCCCTACGACCTTTTGGGCGAGGATGTAGCCATCGCGCCCCCGCAGGTCGCCCTGAAAGGAATACTCAATCCCTCGCAGCGCGAGGGTGTCGTCGATGAGACGCCCCAGGGTGATGCGGGCGAGATCTTCCATGGGATAGAAGCGCTCATTGTGAAACTTCTCCACCACTATGCCACCATCGTAGCGGCCCCAGCGCAGGATGGGCCACTGCCGGACCATCTCCATTTCCTTGAAGTTGAACTTGCGCCGGGTGAGGTAAATGTGCCGGTCTCCGCTGCGGATCGCCTCCATCACCAGATTGACATAGCGCAGGGTGTCCCGCTCCTCGGGCGGGTCCACATAGTTGGTAAGGTTGACGGCCAGCTGCCAGAGGGAATCCTGAAACCCGATCCAGCGATTGGTATCCAGGACGGTCGGGTCCATGGCGAGCCGGTAGAAGGGCAGGCTCGTGGCCATGATGGTCCCGTCTTCGGCCAGAATGTTGCCGCGGTCGGCAACCAGTTTCTTAAAGAAGACCTGTTCTTCAATTTCCTTCTGTACCCACTTGCCTTTCTGCAGCTGCACCACCGAGATACGCAGGATGATGGCCACCCCCAGCAGGAGGAAGAAGGCCATCAGGAGGTAAACGCGGCGGAGAATATGGTCGGATACCTGTTTCATAGCGAGGGTGACCGTTGGAATGCCAAAAAGCCCCGGGGATTCCTGCGTGTGAGACAGGGGCCGGAAGCAAGGAGGGAAAAGCGGCTAACAGCGGGCAGGTTATAGAAAAGGACTCGGGAAAAGGTTTTATGGGGGAAAAGGATATAGACTGTCAACGGGTGGCTTGCGGCGAATCGGACGGCTCAGGCGGAACGCCCTCAAAGCGACGCCGGGGATCCCGCTCGGGGAGCTCCAGCCGGCTCAGCGGCCGGTCCAGGCCGCGAACGATCTTGTAGCCGGGCTCCTGCAGGGGCCGCAGCCCCAGGGTGTCGACCATGTCCTGCACCTTCGCGTAGCGGAGACCGGCATCGAGGGTGGCCCGCTGCAGCAGGTATCGGGACTTCAGGTCCTTGGCCTGCTTGGCATAAGCCTCTTCCAGGCGCACCCGCTGTTCGGCCTGATAGGAGTTCCAGATATAGGCTACCCCGATCAGGACGACAAAAAACGAGAAGCGCAGATAGGCATCGATCTTGCGCACCGAAAGCCCGCGACGCGGGCCCGTGGCTTTCCCGGCGCGAGACCGGGGGCGGGTACGGGTGTTATTGACCATGCGCATGAGTTGAAAGCATTAGACTGTGTGTCCTGGTTGAATGGGTATCGTTCGATGATCTTTTCTCGTCGTATGGACTGTCAGGGTCCTTTCTTCTCGGCTATCCGCAGGCGCGCACTGCGCGCCCGGGGGTTTGCCGCTACCTCAGCAGCACCGGCCTGCAGGGCCCGGCGGGTGATGAGCGTCCAGGGCGTCAGCGGGTTGCCGTAGAAGTCCTTCTCCACCACGCCCCGAAACTCCCCGCTGCGCATGAAGCGCTTCACCATGCGATCTTCCAGTGAGTGATACGAAATCACCGCCAGCCGCCCCCCGGGCTTGAGCACCCGCAAGGCCCCTGTCAGCAGGGCCGCCAGAGCCTCCATCTCCCCATTTACCTCAATCCGCAGGGCCTGGTAGACCTGGGCCAGATACTTGGCCCGCCGCTTGGGTGGAATGCACCCCTCAATTACCTGCTCAAACTGTCCCGTCGTACTGATCGGCTGCCCGCCTCGCACCTCTGCCAGCCGGCGAGCCAGCTTGCGGGCATTGGGCACCTCGCCCCAATCCCGAAAAATCCGAACCAGCTCGGCCTCATCTTCCTCATTCACCAGGTCAGCGGCCGTACGTCCCTGGGTAGGATTCATGCGCATATCCAGCGGCGCCTCAAAGCGATAACTGAACCCCCGCTCCGGGGTATCAATCTGATGGGAAGAAATCCCCAGATCGGCCAGAATCCCATCTACGGGAAGCAATTGCAGGCGCGTGAGCGCCGCTTCAAAGAACTTAAAGTCTTCCGGCACGAAGACCAGGCGACCATCCTCCGGCAAGTTGGCCCGGGCATCAGGATCCCGGTCAAAAGCCACCAGCCGCCCCGCCTCACCCAGTCCCGCCAGAATGCGACGGCTATGCCCGCCCCCACCAAAGGTCACATCCACATAGCGCCCGTCCGGGCGCAAAGCCAACCCCTCCACCGAAGCCTCCAGCAACACCGGC
>RFHL01000937.1 GCA_003696875.1 Bacteroidota bacterium
CCCTACGTGGACGTGGAGCGGGTATCGATCGGCTATATGCAGGCCGGTGCTTCGGCCCTCTCCATCCTGACGGATGAGACCTTTTTTGGGGGGAAGGATGCCGACCTGACGCTGGCCCGCCGGCTGAACTATTGCCCCATCCTGCGGAAGGATTTTACGGTAGATCCCTATCAGCTGGTGGAGGCCCGCAGCATCGGGGCCGATGCCATCCTGCTGATCGCGGCCGTGCTGGATCCCGCCGAGGTGCGGGACCTGACCGCGCAGGCCCACGAGCTGGGCCTGGAGGTGCTCCTCGAGGTGCATGACCGCGCCGAGCTGGAGGCCAATCTCGACAGCGGCGCCGACCTCATCGGCGTCAACAACCGCAACCTCAAAGACTTTTCGGTCGACATCCAGACGGCCCTGGATCTGGCTCCCCTCATCCCGGAGGGTGTCGTCAAGGTCGCTGAAAGCGGCCTGCGGGACCCCGCCCAGGTGCAGCGCCTGCGCGCTGCGGGTTACCAGGGCTTCCTGATGGGGCAGCACTTCATGGAGACCTCTGAGCCGCACAAGGCTTGCGCCCGCTTCATCGCCGACCTGCGAAAAACGGCCGTTCGTTGAGGGTTCATGGTTCATTTTTCATGGATAAAGTCCGACTTTGGGTGTTGGGCCCTCTACGTCTCGTCTCGCCTCTCTATTCTAAAGATCTCGCCTCTCTCCTCATGAAACTCAAAATCTGCGGCCTGCGGCATCCTGACAACATCGAGGACCTCCTCGACCGGGTCGCGCCGGATTACCTTGGCTTCATTTTTTACATGCGGTCGGCGCGCTATGCCGGCCGCTACCTGGACCCCTATTTTGCCCGCAATCTGGAGGGGGCAAAGAAGGTGGGGGTCTTTGTGGATGAAGGCGAAGCTGAAATGGAAGAAATCGTCCGGGACTTTGGGCTGGACCTGGTGCAGTTGCACGGGCAGGAGAGCCCGGAGACCTGCGCGGCCATGCAGGCCGCGGGCGTGAAGGTGATCAAGGTCTTCTCCGTGGGCGAAGCCTTCGACTTTGCCCAGCTCACGCCCTACGAGGCCGTGGCCGACTACTTCCTCTTCGATACCCGCGGCCCCCTGCCGGGGGGCAATGGCGTGCAGTTTGACTGGACCTTGCTTCAGAATTATCCGGGCGAAAAACCTTTCTTTCCCAACGGGGGCATCGGCCCCCGGCATGCGGAAGCCCCTCGGGAACCTGCGGTTCCCGGCCTCCACGCCATCGACGTC
>RFHL01000938.1 GCA_003696875.1 Bacteroidota bacterium
ATATTGGGACCTGTCCCGGCAGCTCTGGGAGCAGACCTCTTTTGATATTCTGCAGCGCTATCATGAGCTGCTGGAGCGGGAAGATGCCGTGCGCGAGCTCGCCGACCTGCTGGGCCGTATGCGCGAAGCCGAGATTGTGTTGGAGGAAGAGACCTATGAGTCGGTGATCGTGCGCAAACAGTGGGAGGAAGACCGCCTGCAGAAAAGCGAGATCATTGGGTCGCATCACAGCGATGACCTGAGCGCGCTGCTCAGCAGCGAGGCCAGCCTGCTGGGCGATCCTGATACCGAAACCCTCTTTCTGCAAAAATATGCCGACAAGGGGCTGCTCACCTTTCGCTATGAAGACCGGCAACTGGTAGAGAGCGAAGACCAGTTTACCGAGGTAAACCAGCGGGTAAAACAGCGGGAGAAAGGCCCCTTCATCGTCTGTGTGGATACCTCCGACTCTATGTCGGGCCGGCCCGAGCAGATCGCCAAGGTCCTCTGCTTTGGCATCCTCAAAATGGCCGCCCGCGAAAACCGCCGGGCTTTCCTCATCAATTTCTCCACCGGGATCCAGACCCTGGATCTTTACAATCTATCTCGCTCCCTGGACGATATTGCGGCCTTTTTGCAGATGTCCTTCCACGCCGGCACGGATATTTCGCTGGCGCTCTACGAAGTCCTGCGCCAACTGGAGACGGAAGCCTACCGGGACGCCGATGTGCTCGTGATCTCCGACTTCATCATGTACCGGATCGAAGGGGACATCCTGGAGCGGATGCGCGAGCAACAGCAGCGGGGTACGCAGTTCCACAGCCTGATCCTGCATCAGGATCCTAATGCCGAGGTGATTGACCGCTTTGATACCAACTGGGTCTACGATCCGGAGCAGCCGCATCTGATCCGGGAGCTGGCGGGCACCCTGCGGGTGCTGGGGGCGCGTCGGGGGAGATTCTAGAAAGGGCGAAGCCGGGGCAGGCCTCTCATTTCGAGCAAGATTTTGTATCTTCAGGGACGGCAAGGATGAGCCGCTACTGATACCTCTAACGCACGTACCCATGGCGGTCGAACTAACCAAGCGCGCGCTTCCCCTCGAAGCCTATCATCTGATGATTGAGGCCGGCCTGCTCACTGAGGCCGACCGGGTGGAGCTGCTCAACGGCGAAATCATTGATATGAGTCCTATTGGTCCCAAGCATTCTGCCTTGGTGCGGCGCCTGGATTTAAGCCTGCACCGGATCTTCGCTGGCAAGCTGCTGGTCAGTGTTCAGAGCCCAATTATGGTGGGCGATCACTCTGAGCCTGAGCCCGATTTATGCCTACTCCGCCACAGGGATGATTTTTATGAAACCTCTCATCCAGTAGCCGAGGACATCCTGCTCCTGATCGAAGTCGCCGACAGTACCCTTGAAAAGGACCGGCAGGTCAAGCTGCCAATCTATGCCGAAGCAGGCATCCCCCTGGTTTGGATTGTGAACCTGGTAGACGAGCTGGTAGAAGTCTACACCCAGCCTAGCGGCAAGGTCTACAAGCAGCGCCTGCTGGCGCTGCGGGGCGATCAGCTGGTCCTGCCCCAAAGCAGTGAAACCCTGGCGGTGCATGAGGTGCTGGGTACCAAGGATTGAAACGCCTGTGATTTTTAGTGGCGTGCTTGCATCCCAGGCGGCTTTTCTGCTAGCTTTATTGGGTGAATCGGGCAGATCTGCCCGGCGAATACCCCGGAAACTCGGTGTCGTATGAAACAAGCCTTACTCTTGGGGGTGCTCAGCACCCAGTTTCTGCTGCTTTCTGCCCAGTTCTATCAAAACATCGCCCCGGCACAAGGGGTCTTTCACAGTTATGGCTTTGGCATTTTTGGAGGTGGGGTCTCCTGGGCTGATTTTGACGGCGATGGTGACGACGACCTGAGCTTGTCTACGCAGGCAGGCAACGACCTCGCGATCTATCGCAACGATGGAGGGAGCCTGACCCGGGTATTTCTACCCGGCCTCAACTTTTCAGCCTCCTCGACCCAGCTTCTCTGGGCCGATTACGACAATGACGGCGACGCCGACCTGCTGGTGCCGTCCTTCGATGCGCCAACGCGCCTCTTTCGGAATGATGGCATCGCCGGTTTTACAGAGGTGGGCACAGAGGTGGGCTTGCCCGACCGTACCTTGCCCATCTATGCCGCCTGCTGGGGCGACTACAACCGGGACGGCTGGCTGGACCTCTATCTGGCCGTGCGGCCCGAGAGCCCCAGTAGTGATCTGCGTAATTACCTGCTGCAAAGCCAGCAGGATGGGACCTTTATGGACCGTACCGATATAGCCGGTGTGTCCGATGCTCAGAAGGCCCCCCTCGCGGTCAACTTTGTCGATCTGAATGGCGACTTGTACCCGGAGATCTACCTGGCGCAGGATAAGTTTTACGGCAATACGCTGTTTCAGAATACGACGCTGGGGACCTTTACCGACGTGAGCGTGAGCTCCGGGACCAATCTCGCCATGGATGGTATGGGCATCTCCGCCGCCGATTACGATAATGACGGCGATCTGGATATGTATGTGGCCAACAGCCCGCCGGGAAACGCGCTTTTTCGCAATGAGGGCGGCATGACCTTCAGCAATCAGGCCGCCAATCTGGGCCTGGGACACTATGGTACCTGCTGGGGCGTCAACTTCTTTGACGCGGATCTGGATGGGCTGCTGGACCTGTATGTCTCCTCCGAAAACTACGCCAATACCCTGGAGGCACACTCGGCGCTGTACCTACAGCAAAGCCCGGGGCAGTTTTTGACCCACCATATCACCGGAGATAGTGCCATCAGCTATGGCAATGCCGTAGGGGACCTGGATGGCGATGGCTATTATG
>RFHL01000939.1 GCA_003696875.1 Bacteroidota bacterium
GATGTATCCCTCGCCAGCCCGCTGTGCCAAGTGGATCGAAGAGCATCCCAATACCCCGCTGCTCCTCTGTGAGTACACCCACGCTATGGGCAACAGCAACGGCAACCTTGCCGCCTATTGGGACCTGATCTACGCCGACAACAACTTCCAGGGCGCCTTCGTCTGGGACTGGATGGACCAGGGACTACTCCAGCCGGTACCGGCGGCCTATCAGGCCGAGGGGCGGCCCAGTACCTTTATGGCCTATGGGGGCTGGTGGGAAAATGCCCGGGGCGTCTACAACGACAACAACTTCTGTATGAACGGCCTCCTGGCCGCCGGACAGACCCCACATCCCGGCCTCGCTGCCATTAAGCACTGGTACCGCTACGCGCATGTGGAGGCCGTGGACCTCTCGGCTCTGCGCTTCAAACTGACCAACTGGTACGACTTTTCCTATCTGGATGAGCATCTGGGTGGCCGCTGGACCCTGCAGGAAAATGGCTTGGTCATCAAGTCCGGTGCCCTGGCCGACCTTCATATTGGTCCTCGGGAAAGCCGGGAATTTAGCGTGGACCTGGCGGGTGTGCAGATGAAGAAGGAGGCCGAGTATTTTCTCTCCTTTACCTTCAGCCTCAAGGAAAACACGCCCTATGGCCTGCGGCACATGGAGATGGCCACGGAGCAGTTTCGGCTGCCGGCGAGCCAGTTTCCAACTGCTCCGGCCGCCCAGACTGGCGGCTTTGCTGTCGGCAGCGTGAATCGCGGTCTGAAAGTGGAGGGCAAGGATTTTCTGGTGGTGTTTGATCGCTTTTTCGGGCGAATCCGGGGCTACTATCACCAGGGAGACACCCTCCTCATGTCGGGTCCGCAGCCCAGCTTCTGGCGGGCGATGACAGACAACGACATTGGTGGCTTCCAACTCTGGCGGCAGCTCGGCTGGGACTTCTGGCGGGCCGCCGAAGCCTGGCGCCCCAGCCGTGTTGAGCATGAGGAAAAGGATGGCCTGTTCCACCTGACCACCGAAGGCCCCCTGCCAGGTAGCGATGCTACGCTGCGGATCGAGTACGTTGTTGATGGTCAGGGGATGATTAAGGTGAAAACCACCTTCACCCCGGGCGAGTCGGAGCTACCGCCCTTCATGCCCCGCTTCGGAACGGTCCTGGTGGCAGCTCCCGGCCTGGAAAACCTCTCCTGGTACGGCCCCGGGCCGAACCCTACCTACGTGGATCGGGCCGATGAGCCGGTAGGGATTTACAATTCCACCGTCCGGCAGCAGTTTGTCAACTATTCTCGTCCTCAGGAAAACGGGAACAAGGTCGACACCCGTTGGTTTACCCTGACCGACGACCGCGGTCGCGGTCTGAAGGTATGGGGAGATCCGCTGGTCTCTTTTGGCGTGTCCCATCACCGGCAGGCCGACCTTTTTGAGGCGGCTTACAGCTTCGAACTGCCCCAGCGCCCCGAGATCTATATGCAGGTTGACCATAAGCAAATGGGCCTGGGCGGCTTTGACAGCTGGAGCCCACAAGCCATTCCTACTCAGGAGTACCGGGTGGCCACCGAGCCGATGTCCTTCACCTATTATCTGTCGCCCATTAAGCCCTGATTCCGGGGAATTGCCTACCTTGAGGGGAGTCACAGCCGATGCTTTGACTCCCCTCTTGCGTTATCCTCCAAACCATGAAAGACCTTTGGCGACACTACCCTGACCTCAGTTCGGCCGCCCGTTCGCATCTGGCCCTGTATCAGGCACCGACTTATTTCCTTGAGGCCAGACACCCGGGGGTTCGAGCCTTTGCGGGGGCACAGGTGGCGGGTGCCCGCACCCCGACCGAGCAGGCGGTGCGGCTCTACTATGCCGTGCGGGATGGATGGCTCTACAATCCTTACCGCCTGGACTTGCAACCAAGGGCATTAAAAGCCAGCTACATACAGGGTTTGTCTGACGGCAACTGCATCGCCAAGGCCATTATTTTGGCCTCGGCCGCCCGGGCACTGGGCATCCCGGCCCGCCTGGGCTTCGCCGATGTAAGGAACCATTTGGGGACCGCCCGGCTGGAGGCCCTTTTGGGCACCGATGTGCTAGCCTTTCATGGGTATTGCGAGCTCTTCCTGCCCGAGGCGGGCTGGGTCAAGGCCACCCCGGCCTTCAATGCCGGTTTGTGTGAGAAACTGGGCGTGGCCCCTCTGGAATTTGATGGGAAAACGGATTCGGTTTTCCAGGCCTATGATCGGGCCCAGGGGCAGTTTATGACCTATCTGCATGATTATGGGCAGTTCCATGACCTGCCCTATGAGTCCATGATGGCCGCCTTCCAAAAGCATTATCCCCATTTCTTTGTGCCTGGCTTTGTCTCGCCGCCGGGTTTGGAGTTGCGTTTCGGGGCAGCCATAGGGATGGATCGAAAGAGGCGATAGCCCGGTCTCCCCAGGCTGGGAAAAGACCCAAGGAAAGGCGCGAGCCGGGCTGGAAGCCCGGGGTCCCAACGTATGGCAGAGGGCGAAGCCCCTCAGGAGGCTCCTAGCCCAGCCTTTCCAGGCCGGGCTAGGAGGGGACATTTCCGAATGTTAAGCGAATGTTAGGAAACGGGGCTGTAGGTCCCATTAAGAAATAAATATTTCATGCGTGAGCGCACGGAATAGGGGGATTTTTCGTACATTATTAACAGGGGTTTAACTCCTTGTTAATATTGAGTTAATATTGGATCCTCGCACTGTGCTCCGAATTGCCACCCTTTTCACCCTCTTTGTGCTGCTCTGGAATGGAGGCAGTTGGGCCATTACGGGCTCGGGGGAAAGGCAGGATATTTCGCCGGCACATTGGGATAGCCTGTTTACGGGCGAGCCTGAAGGGAGCCTTCCACAGGTGGCCGTAACGGTGGTTCACTCAGGGCAGCGCCCTGAAATAGTCATTCGGGCCTGGTTCTACGCGGCACACAACCGGCCGGAGGAACATGCTCAGATTGCCGAAGCAGTGGAATTTTGGAACCAGCAAAGCGGTCGCTTTGTTTATCGCCTGGGCAAGGGACAGGCGGCGGTAGACTATCGGATCCGTTTCGAATTGGCGGCCGCCCCAGGGACCTATGATACGGGGGGCTTTTTTATTCCGCAGCTGAATGTCGATGCCCGCCTGTTAAATCAGGTGCAGGTCGTCTCGGATCAGGATATGGCTCGCCTGTCGAGCCGGCGGGAAGGGGCAAAGGTGGTCGGCTATGCGCCTTCCAACCTGATTTACATCGCCGATAGCCATAGCGACAACCTGGATATAGGGATCCATGAGGCGGGGCACCGCCTCGGCGCCGCACATGCTGCCGGGGCCATGGCCTGCGATCTGCATCGGGTTTCGGATGGCATCACCCGCCACACCGTAAAAGATATTCTTGCTACTGCTGGCATTTTGGGGCAAGGTTGGGGGCATACCCATCGCCTGGCCCAGTTCAGAGAGCGTCCATATCATATCGGTGAGCCACCAGTAGATTTTTCCCGGAAAGGAAAGGTCACGCGCGCCCATTCACGTTGATGGTTTGATGGGTATGTGAGCTGGAACTTGCCTGCGCCGACTGTGCGCGGGTATTTTTTTTGTCCTTTCCCAAACTCTTTTCCTGTACCAGCGTTATAACATTAAATTTCGTTGTTTAAACATCAATTAACGTTTCTCATGGCTACCAACATGCAAACCTGGAACATCGACCCCACGCACTCCGAAATCCAGTTCAAAGTGCGCCACATGATGATCTCTACCGTATCGGGCGTTTTTCATCAGTTTACCGGCCAGATGAAGGCCAGCGAAGCCGATTTTTCTGATGCCGAAATCAGCTTCGAAGCTGACATCGACTCCATCGACACCCGCAACGAGCAGCGCGATGGCCACCTCAAGTCCAACGACTTCTTCAACGCCGCCGAGTTCCCGAAAATGACCTTCCGTTCGACCTCCTTCGAAAAGACGGGTGAAGGGACCTTCGTTCTCAAGGGCGACCTGACCATCCGTGACGTGACGCAGGCGGTCTCTCTGGATGTGGAGTACGGCGGCACCCTGCAGGATCCCTATGGCCAGACCAGGGCTGGCTTTGAGATCTCTGGCAAAATCAACCGCAAGGACTTCAACCTGAACTGGGATGCCGTGACCGAGGCGGGCAGCGTCGTGGTGAGCAACGAAGTCAAGCTGCTGTTAAACGTCCAGATGGTGCTCGAGCAGCCGGTGGC
>RFHL01000940.1 GCA_003696875.1 Bacteroidota bacterium
CAGCTGGGCAGGATCGGGCCCGTGGACCTCGGACGGGTGGTCGTAGAGGAGATCCACGCCGGGCAGAGCGTATCCGTTATGATTCTGCACGGGTTTGCTCCTGGCGGCGCGCGTCGAGGCGCTCTTTTGGGACTTGCGTTGCGGCTCGAGCGGCGCTGTGAGCAGTTCCACCTTGCTTTCGCTCCTGGGTGTCCCAGGCCGTGCACGCGGCCGGCGGACGGCAAGGGCAGGAAGCGGTCGCGGGCGGCGCCAGGAGCGGGTACGAACCCACTGGAAGATGGCACGCGCTAGACGGGTGAGCCCTTGCCGAGCTAGTCGCCCGGCGGCCTTGAAGGAAAAGGGTGTGGCCATGACCAGGGCGATCCCCAGAGCACCGCTGAGGAGAACGCTGGTTCCCAGGGTGTTGGCCTTCTCCTGGAACCATCCGGCGATGAAGAGCCCCAGTTTTCCGCCTGCCAAGAGGGGTTGGCCGAACCAGAGGATTTCCGGCTGGTACAGCGCCAACAGACTGATGGCGCTCAGCAGCAGCAGGCACAGACCGGCGATCTGAAATTTGCCATAGGGCAAGGCACGGCGACCCCAGAACAGGGCATAGGCCAGCCACAAGCCCAGGGCGGGAAAACCGAACGCTCCCAGTCCAAAAACGAAGAAAAGCAGCCATGCCAGATGGGCTCCCAAGGTGCCGACCCAATTTTGTGCCGGTCGATCCAGGCCGGAGGCACTGAACAAAGTCAGATCCCGGGAATCAAAAGAAATCAGGCTGAGCAACAGGATCAGTGCCAGGACGAAAACGGCTAAGCCGGCAATCTCATGCTTTTTACGCTCCACGTCTGGGCACCTCACGCTCTAAATCTCATAAATGATCGGATAGATCACCGGACGCCTTTCCAGGACGCGTTGAAAGAAACGTTTCAGCTCCCGCCGTATTTCCATCTGCAGGTCGGCACAATCCAATTCCGGGCTTTCGTCCAGCGCACGATCCAGCACCTCAAACATGATGCACTTGCCGGCGTCCAGGATCTCCGGTTTGACTTCTTCGAGGATGAAACCGCGACTGATGATTTCCGGGCCGCTTAGAATCTCTCCGGTTCCTTTGGCGATCACAAGAGAGGCTATGACCAGGCCATCTTCGGAAAGGTGCCTGCGGTCCCGCAAGACCAGGTCTCCCACGTCACCGACGCCTTTGCCATCCACAAAGATGCGCCCAGTTTCGATGCCCTTTTCC
>RFHL01000941.1 GCA_003696875.1 Bacteroidota bacterium
TATATTACCTTGCTGGCAGAACAGGGATTTGTTTTCACATGCTATTCATTAATCCTTATTTGCCATGAATCGAAATGTATTTCTTCCTTGGATGGGCGGCCTGGGGCTGCTCATCTTGGTGGCTTGTCAAGAGACGATCGAGCCTCAGTTGGTCGAGCTGGAGGCGCTCCCCACTACCTCCCAGGCCTTCGAGCCGGCCCAGGAAGTGGCTCTGGAACAGGGTATGCTGGTCTTCCAAAGCCAGGAAGACCTCCTGCTCACCCTGCACCAAATCGCGCAGGCAGGCCGGGAAGCCGTGGACCGCTGGGAAACGCAGATGGATTTTGTGTCGCAGCAGTACCTCTTCAACCAAGTCGTGCGGGCCTATGACTCGATCGATGCGCACTACTTCTCTTTGCCGGAAGATGAACAGGCCTACTGGCGGCAGCAGCCCGAAGTACACCCCGCTATCTATTTCCAAGGCCTGGAAGAAGGCTGGCTCAAGCTGCAAGAAGATCCCGATGGATCGTCCTATTTTCAATATGCTGTCTGCGACCCGAGCATGGCGGCGGTACTGAACCGCGAGGGCCTGGTCAAGATCGGAGACGAAATCTATCAATACCGCTCCCAGACCCTCAAAGTCCTGCTGACGGGAGAATTTGAGAAAATCCCTTTGCTGGACCGGGTAAACCGGACAGTGGAGGGTGAGGTCTTGGTCTATGATTTTGCCGCCGAGATGACCCGCAGCCTGACGAGTAATTTTACTTCTTCGAATGTTATGAGCAGTGAAGGTTGGCGAGATGGAGGAAGTAGAAAACGCTACCGCCTATGGGTGGATGGCAGTTCCTCCCCCGCCACTACGCCGGTAGGATTCGATTGCGTATCCGGGATGTCCTGCACCTTTCAGGTGCGCTCCGAGGCCCAGAAAAAGAACTTCTGGGGCACTTGGCAGTACAAGGGTGACTACGGTTACAGCCTGTCTATCGGCGATGCCCGCGGACCAGCGGCCTGGACCTACGCTTACGAGATGCACAACAACGGGGGACTGTGCGGCCTGACCAACGCCTGCATCCTCGGGCCGCTGGTGGGCGCTTACAACTGTCCCGTTGCGCCTTGCCCCACCTCGCCTTATACAGCCTTCTACCCCTGGACCAACAACGGCTTCTTCCGGCTGACTCCTGACGGGAGCTGGACCCTCTCCAACAATTACTTCTGCTCGGCCTTCGAGGTCGATTACCTGATCTATGCTACCTATAACCAGCAGTACACCCTCACGCCCTGAGAAAAAAAATTGCCTATTCTTGACTTGAAGCCTCAGCTACTTTTACCAGCGGGAAGGGTTTCCTTCCCGCACCTTTTTGCCTCAGCTATGAAACAGCTATGGATTTATCCCTGCGTGATTTGCCTCCTCCTCGCTTGCACGCGCGAGCTGCCCTTTGACCGGGGGCAGTTCCAGCCCGAGCTGGTGGTCAACGGCCTGCTCTCGCCCGACAGCGTGATGGCGGTGTACGTACATCAGACGGTGCCCCTGGATACCGGGACTTGGCGAGCGGTGCCGGGGGCAGAGGTGCAGATTTATGAAGCAGGCCAGCCCGAGCCGGTGCGGCTCACCCACCGGGGCGGCGGGCGCTACGAGGCCGATGGAGTGTATCCGTCTATTGGGGGCATCTATGAGCTGCGGGTGGATGCCGGATCGCTGGGGCAGGCCCGGGCCGTGGATACGGTGCCGCCGAAGCCGGTGGTGTGGAAAGTTGAAATGGTTTCTACGGGAATTGTCAATCAGGAGGATTATAGAGTGTTTGATTTTCATATGACCTTGGCTAATGATCCTGATCAGGCTTTTTTTGAATTAGCAGTTATACCGTATAACGAAGACAATCTGTCAGGCGGACTCTACAGTATGGATATTTTTTCTGGCATAGTTCTCCCCGACCCGGTAATAGCAGCGGAAGGGAATCTAGATTTTTATCCTAAATTTTTCTTGTTCTCCAATCGATTGATGGACACATCGGCGTATCAAATGGAAATGCGCATGGCCGGAGCTTCCTACTATTATTTGGCTTCCGACCCATCCCCTTTTGCACCCGACCTGATCCGAAAGCCCGCCATTATGCTACGCCGCACCAGCGCCGCCTACTACCAGCACCAAAAAGCCTGGGTGCGGCACCACTACCAGCAGCCCATCGGCAGCCGCCTGGACAACTATGTACAGTTGCTTTTCGGCGGGGAGCCTACGCCCCTCTACTCCAATGTAGAGGGCGCACACGGGGTGTTTGCCGCTTTTTCGACGGTGGTGGCGGAGATGAGGCTGATACGCTAACAATCAAGCCGCAGAAAATGCCTCACTCCCTCATACTTTCGGCGGCCATTTGCCTCCTCTTGGCCTGCACCCGCGAGCTGCCCTTTGACCGGGGACAGTTCCAGCCCGAGCTGGTGGTCAACGGCCTGCTCTCGCCCGACAGCGTGATGGCGGTGTACGTGCATCAGACGGTGCCCCTGGATACCGGGACCTGGCGGGCGGTGTCCGGGGCCGAGGTGCTGATCTATGAAGCAGGCCAGCCCGAGCCGGTGCGGCTCACCCACCGGGGCGGCGGGCGCTACGAGGCTGATGGAGTGTATCCGTCCATCGGGGGCATCTATGAACTACGGGTGGATGCCGGATCGCTGGGGCAGGCCCGGGCTGTGGATACGGTGCCGCCGAAGCCGATGGTGCAGGGGGTGGAGTATAAATTACTGCCAACATTTGATCAAGACGGCCTTTCGCATTCCGAAATAAAGTTTGACCTATTTAATCCAATAGATGGGCGCACCTACTTTGATTTGTGGGTGATTCGCAGGACTGGTGTTTCCAATAGCTTTACCCTGGCAACAAATATGGACCTGCCTGACCCTGTTGTCCAACATGCTGGATGTCTCGATTATAGGCCCACAACATTTGTCTTCTCTAATCATCTAATGACGGAAGAATGGTACCCATTTGAAGCGAGAATGGGAGGACGGAACTACCTGTATTTGAACGGACTTTCCATCCTTCCTGAGGAAATAAGAAACAAATCCGCCATCCTCCTACGCCGCACCAGCGCCGCCTACTACCAGCACCAAAAAGCCTGGGTGCGGCACCACTACCAGCAGCCCATCGGCAGCCGCCTGGACGACTACGTGCAGTTGCTTTTCGGCGGGGAGCCTACGCCCCTCTACTCCAATGTCGAGGGCGCACACGGAGTATTTGCCGCTTTTTCGACGGTGGTGGCGGAGATGAAGTTGATACGCTAATGGTGAACCTCCGGCAAATATCTCGTGTCTCTATGAAAATCCGCTTCATTTTTAGCCTTTGGCTCCTTCTGATCGGCCTGAGCAACCCCAGCTGGGGACAGCCAGGCGGCATGGGAGGCTTTGTGGAGGATGCCCGCAGCGGTGAGCGCCTGATCGGGGTGCGCATCCAGTGGGTAGGCCAGCCCGCAGGTGCCTATACCAATGCCGAGGGCTTTTTCAGTTTGTCCCCTCTCAAAGACGGGGACCGCCTGGCGGTGCAGTATCCTGGATATGCGGCCGATACATTTGCGATAGCCGCATTGGGCACGCCTCCCTGGGTGCTGAAGCTCCAGCCCGACCTCACCCTGGATTCGGTCCTGATCGTGGCGCGGCAATCCAGCCCGGGCCAGCTGAGCCTGCGCATGGAGCAGATCAAGGCCCTGCCAGCCCTGGTAGGTGAGCTAGATGCCCTGCGGGCTTTCCAACTCCTGCCTGGCGTGGCGGGTGGCAACGAGGGGACGGCGGCCCTCTACGTGCGGGGTGGCAGCCCCGACCAAAACCTGGTTCTGCTCGACGATGCGCCGCTCTACTACATCAACCACGTCGGGGGCTTTCTCTCCATCTTCGACCCCAACAGCATCAAGCAGATGCGCCTGATCAAGGGCGGCTTTCCGGCCCGCTACGGGGGGCGGCTCTCCTCGGTGCTGGAGGTTTATACCAAAGACGGCCATCAGCAAGAGCGGCAGGGAAACTTCCACCTGGGCTTGCTCTCAGCCGGGCTGTACGTGGAAGGTCCCCTGGGCGAAGGCAAGACGACCTACCTCCTGTCGGCCCGGCGCAGCTTTATCGACGCCTTTACCCGGATCGCCTCACAACTCTCCAGCCCAGGCGACTACTCGGCTGGCTACACCTTCTACGACCTCAACGGCAAGCTCACCCACCGCTTTTCGCCCCAGGATGTGCTGTCGCTCTCGGTCTATCACGGGCGGGACCACCTTTTCACCCGAGGCGACGAAGAAGCCGAGGAGCCCGGCAGCCTGGGCAAGGTCTTTCGCTACCGCAGCCGCAACCAGCTCAACTGGGGCAATACCCTGGCCTCGCTCAAGTGGCAGCACCTCTTCCACGACCGCCTGCACGGCAAGCTGATCGCAGGCTATACCCGCTTTCACTTTCTCACCGGTATCCAGGCCCGCAAAACCGATCCGGAGACCGATACCCTGGCGGCTAGCTTGCAACAGGAACTGCGGTCTGGGGTGCAAGACCTGTTTCTACGGGGACACATCGACTGGTATCCCCTTGCGCAGCACCACGTCGAAGCCGGCGTGGTGGCGACCTATCACCGCTTTCGTCCGGGCAGCAGCTACTACCGCACCGAGGGCGAGGGCAGCGGCCTGGTCGAGACCCGGCTCAACGACCGCTGGCTCCCGGCGGTGGAACTACAAGCCTACCTGGCCGACACCTGGCAGCTTGCCCCCGGCCTGAGCCTGGAGGTGGGCTTGCATGCCAGCCTGTTTCAGGTCGAGGATACGGTCTATCCCCTGCTGCAACCACGCCTGCAAGCCACCTGGCAGCCGCGCCCGCGCTGGCAGGCCTTTGCTTCGCTCAGCCGCA
>RFHL01000942.1 GCA_003696875.1 Bacteroidota bacterium
ATGTCTCCAACATGGCCCAGGGGGGCCATGCCCTCGACGTCACGGAGCGAGTGCATCCCCGCTACCAGACCTACATGGACCGGCTGGCCCGGGCCCTTGACCTGCGGCTGTTCTCCCTGGATGTCATGACCCCCGCTCCGGAAGCCGATCCCGATCAGGCCGCCCGGGTGCTGGAGATCAATGCGCAGCCGGCCTGGCTACACCATACCTTTTCGGAAGGCCGGCAACACGATATCCCGGCGCTGATCCTCCGGGATTTTTTCCAGATGCCATGACGAAGCCCAAAATAGGCCTCTTTGTCCCGCTGAGGCCGGACAACCATTTGCAGCTGGACCTGTCGGCGACCGCCGTGGGATGCCTGTGGGCCGACATCCACACCCCCCTCCTGTACGCGCTCCGGAGCGCGGAGGGCGTGGAACTGGTTGAGGATCTGAATATTCACGAAGCGCTCATTCATGATGGCCGGATCTACTGCGGCGATGTCTGCCTGAATGAGCTGGACCGCTTTTTCTGGTACAGTGAGGTGGATCGCCGGCCGGGGAGCTTTGACCTGGAGGTGCTGCATACCCTGGCGCGCAGCGTGGCGGTCATTCGCAAACCCGACCGCTTCGAAACCGCCCTGGACAAATTCCGGGCCCACCAGTGTCTGAGGGAGGCCGGTGTACCGGTGGCAGAGAGCGTACTCTTTGACCATCGGGTGCCCAGGCGCATGACGCAGGTTCTGGAGGAATGGGGCGCGGCGGTGCTCAAGCCCCGCCGCGGAGGCTGGGGCAAGGGCGTAACCTTGATTGACTCGGCGGCGAGTCTGCGGGATGTGATCGGCTATGTCCGTAGCACCGCCGGGCACGCGCCCGACCACGGGTTTTTTCTGGAGCGCTACTATGAGAATGACCCGGCCCACTGGGCCAGCATCACCATGATCAACGGGGAGATCGCCTACGGATACCGTAAGACCAGCGCCCGCTTTCACGACTTCGGGCAGGGCCGGCTCAAGGTACAGGATCTTGAGCAAAAAGGCGGCGGCGTGGTGCTCGCCGACCTGACGTCCCGGCACAAGGAAATGGCCCATCAGGCCTTTGAAGCCATGGGCCTCGGCCTGATCGGCTTTGATATGATCATGACCCCGCAGGGCCCCATCGTGGTGGATGAAAATACCTCCCCGGGCAACTACCCCGAGCTCTACGCGCAGGTGGGCAAGGACGCGGCGGGCATGTTTGCCCGCTGGATCCTGACGGGGCAGGAGTGAGCCGGCGCAGGTGGGAGATATGCCGTTCAGAGGCAGTCATTTCCCATGTGACATGCTGCTATCCTTTTCAGGGAAACATGCCGGCAGGAGGCAAGCATCAGGCTCATCGCGGCGAAGGTCCGACCCCGCTGGGGTCGAGGGGCTTGCCTATGCTGTTGCTACCAAGGTTCAACCCCTACGGGGTTGAAGAAAGCCCTCCCCCAGGCCCAGAGCCTGGGGCTGAGCCTGTAGCAGCTGCTCAATCTCGTTGGCCCGGGGGGTATCTGCCAGCTTTTTGCCGGTCACATAGGTGAGGTGATCGTTGGTCCGATTGACGGACCAGCGGTGGCGATTCCGGAAGGCGCCCATCCCTTTGGCCGCATGGTAGAGGGTTCCGGAGCTGGGATCAAAGACCACCTCGATCTGGGGCGTGCCGTCCCGCGCGACCAGGGCGATGAAAACCGAAAAGCCCAGTCGTTTTTCGATGAAGGGCAGCGTTCCGTCGATCGGGTCAATGCACCAGAAATAGTCCTTTTCGAGGCGGCTGCCATCATCGGGCGTTTCTTCCGAAAGCAGCGCCAGGTCAAAGGTGTCACAGCTGGGCCGCAGCCGCGCCAAAATGGCGCGTTCGGAAGCCCGGTCTATCCCCGTCACGACTTGGGAGGCATAGTTTTCCCCGCCCTCTTTTTCTTCAACCTCAATGTCGTCC
>RFHL01000943.1 GCA_003696875.1 Bacteroidota bacterium
CAATTTTTGTTTTTTACTCTGCAATGTTCTTTTGTCATTGCCACAAAAGAACCAAAAAGTCTAGTCGCCTCAATACCAGCCACACTCGCCGCCCCAGTTCCCGATGAGGCGACGGGGCCAGCCCTCTGTGGTAGTCGCGCTGGCGGCGGCTGCGCCGGGCTGCTTGCGAGGTGATGGCTTCCAGCCCACCGCCGTTCATGGCGTGCAAAGCACGCCAGCATGAACTGCCCGCGTTCCCGGTTTAACACCGGGACAACTGCTGTGGAAATAGAAAACAGGGTTTGTAACCCCAAGCAGGGCGCCCGGCTGCGCCGGGTATCAAATGCAAGCTGATGGCTCCCAGTCCACCAGCTCGCTTAGGGGGCTAATAACCCACTCATTTTCAATACTTTGCATTATCCACCCCCAACCCCTCCACGAAAATGAGGGGGGTTCTCCTTTTCAGGCGGCTACGCCGCCTGAAACTGCCTCAGCTCCCTTGCCCCGCGGCTTTAGCCCGGGGCTTGTGAAAAAAATTAATGAATGCTGAAGCCCGGCACTAAAGTGGCCGGGCTAGGGAGCCGTGCTGTGGCAAAGCAGGTTCGTTAGCCCCGCGGCTTTAGCCCGGGGCTTTCGGCAAAAAAACTGCTAGATGCTGTCCGCCCGGCACTAAAGTGGCCGGGCTAAGGAGCCGGGCTGTGGCAATGTAGCCCGGGTCCTCCCTAGCCCCGCGGCTTTAGCCCGGGGCTTTTGGAAAATATCTGCCTGCCGCGTAGCGGCCGCCCCGGGCGATCCCAGCTGGCGGCGACAATTTTTTGCAAAAAATTGCTGCGGAAAAACCTGAAAATCATTATTTTGCCATTACCTCCAATCACACAACACTTACCGCCCAGAGATGAAAGCAGTGACCATTCTTCTGGCATTTGCCAACGACCGCGAGGGCCAATTCCTGCGGAATATCGCCGCCGAGAACCAGGCGATCACCCTGGCCCTGAAATCTGCCGAAAAAAAGGGGGGCTGCCGTTGTATTGTTCTGCCCGATGCTACCCGGGAACACATCATTGAACAATTCACCCAAAACCCCCACATTGAGCTCTTTCACTATGGCGGACATGCCGACGATACCCAGCTCAAACTCAACAGCCAAACCATCGAAGCCGACAGCCTGGCCGAATTCCTCATCAGCCAGCAGAGCCTGCAGCTCGTCTTCCTCAACGGCTGTTCTACCCTGGGTCATGCCCGGGCTCTGCATACAGGGGGCATTCCGGCCACCATCGTGACAGCCCGTGCCATTAACGACCAGAGCGCCCGTGACTTCGCCAAGCACTTTTATGAAAACCTTGCCTCGGGTGATACCATCACCCAGGCCTACCAGCAGGCAGTGGCCAGTACCAAACTTCTGCATGGCAGAGACCCCCGGGGTTTTTACTACCAGCCTGAGAGCGCCCCGGACAGTTTTCCCTGGCAACTGGTACCCGCGAGCGGCAGCGAGTGGAAACTCCCCCTCATCCCCCAGGCCCTCACCCCCCTGCCCCTCATCAACCCCCAGGACGTCATCGGCCGCGACGACGACCTCCAAGAATTGGAACAGCGATTAACCGAGGCCAATCAACTCCTGCTCGTCAACGGCCTGGGGGGCATTGGCAAAACCACCCTGGCCAAGGCCTACCTCAGCCAGCACCTCCACAGTTTCGACCACCTTGCATGGATCAGCATACAGCCCGGGGAGGATAGCCAGCACCACAGCGCCCTGAGTGCCTTTGCCAATAACCTGGACCTGTTCGAAAACCTGAATCTCACTTTTAACCCCAA
>RFHL01000944.1 GCA_003696875.1 Bacteroidota bacterium
CTGGGGAGCGAGCCCCTCGGCGAGCAAGGCATCATACTTCTCCTTGACCGCGGCCGTCATGTCGGTCTCGATGATGCCGGGGCGCACCTCGTAGACCGGGATGCCGTGTGGCGCGAGCCGCAGTGCAAGGGCCTGGGTCATCATGGCCATGCCGGCCTTGGAGATGCAGTACTCCACCCGGTTGATGGAAGCCACCGTAGCCGAGACCGAGGATATATTGACGATTGCCCCCCGGAAATCCGAGCGGCTTTCCGCCTGCTCCAGCATCCACCGGGCCGTCGCCTGGGCCAGAAAGAAACTGCCCTTGAGATTGATGTCCATCACATGGTCGTAATTGGCCTCGGTGGTCTCCAGGATGTCGAGGCGCTGCGGGGGCGCTACCCCCGCATTGTTGACCAACAAGTGCAGCGCCCCGAAGCGGGTGCGCACCCGGTCCAGGATCTTCTGCCGGTCCTCTGCCCGGCCAACATTCCCCTGGTAATAGATAACTTTCACGCCCCGGGTACGCAGCCGCTCAAGGACCGCTCCAACCTGGATCTCGGAACGCATACCGTTGATAGCGAGCTGCCAGCCTTCGGCGGCGAGCGCCTCGGCAATCCCCAGACCAATGCCCCGGCTACCGCCGGTGATGAGGGCAATACGTTGCATACGACTTATGCTAAAGGTTCCACCGGCAACCAACGACGCGCTCGCCAGCTTTGCAAACCTAATTCCGCCAACTGGACGCCCTTGGCGCCTTCGAGCAGGTTCCAGGGAAAGGGAGTATCCAGCACCACATGCTTCAGAAACAGCTCCCACTGCGCCTTGAAGGCGTTGTCGTAGCCCTCCTGCGCCGGGACCTGCGCCCAATGATCGGCAAACTTGACCGGCTGCTCGATGTCGGGGTTCCAGACTGGCTTGGGGGTGTTGCCATAATGCTGGATGTGGCACTCCCGCAGCCCGGCCACGGCCGAGCCGTGGGTGCCGTCGACCTGCAGGGTGAGCAGGTCATCGCGACGCACGCGCACGCACCAGGAGGAATTGAAGTGGGCAATGACGCCACCCTCCAGTTCGAAGGTGGCATAGGCGGAATCATCGGCGGTGGCCGCATAGGGCTGCCCCTGCTCATCGACCCGCTCAGGGATGTGGGTGGCGCCCAGGCAGCTCACGGCCTTGACCGGCCCAAAGAGGTTGTCGAGGACGTAGCGCCAGTGGCAGAGCATGTCCACGATGATGCCGCCGTCGTCTTCCTTGCGGTAGTTCCAGGAAGGGCGCTGCGCGGGCACATTGTGCCCCTCGAAGACCCAGTAGCCAAACTCCCCCCGCACCGAGAGGATGCGGCCAAAGAATCCCTGCTCCATGAGGCGCTTGAGCTTGATCAGGCCCGGCAGCCAGAGTTTGTCCTGAACGACACCGTGCTTGACGCCGGCGGCCTCGGCCTGCCGGTAGA
>RFHL01000945.1 GCA_003696875.1 Bacteroidota bacterium
CCACCAGTGTGGCCATCAACCAGAGCGCGCCCGATGCGCGTACCAGCGATGGCCGCCGCTTCGTGGTCGGCGGCGGCAACGCCCGCGACACCACCGCCTGGCGCTACCGGCCTCAGGCTCCTGGTACCTACTTCTGGAAGGTACAGGCCATTGATGCCGACTACGAAGGCAGCGCCTTCGCGACGGGGAGTTCCTTCACCTTTTCGCCGCCCAGTTTCCTCAATGTGACGGCTGAGGCCTTTGGGGAGGTGCCCGATGGTCTGGACGAAGCGGCCGCAGCCTGGGCCGATTATGACACCGACGGCGACCTGGACCTCCTGGTCGCCGGCCAAACCGACGCTGGTCCCCAGACCCAGCTCTGGCGCAATCAGGGCGACAGCACCTTTGTGCTGGTCGCGGCAGGCCTGACCGGCTTGCGGCAGGCCGCCGTCGCCTGGGGAGATATGGATTTGGATGGAGACCCTGATCTGGTCCTTTCGGGCCTTGATGCTGGCGGACAGGCCCAGACGCTGCTCTATCGCAACAACAATGGCACCTTTGCGGCCCTCAGCACCAGTTTGCCTGCCTTGAGTCAGGGAAGCCTGGCCTGGGGCGACTATGACTATGACGGGGATGACGACCTGTTGCTCACCGGTGATCAATCCGGCACCCCCTTCACCGCCCTCTATCGCAATGAGGGCGGGAGCCTCGTTGATGCAGGCCTGAGCCTGCCCGGCATCCGCAACGGGATGGGCAGCTGGATCGATTACAATCGGGATGGGTTTCTGGACTTTCTGCTGGCCGGGACCGGCAGCAGCGGGGCATTGGTACAGCTCTACCGCAACGACGGAAACGGGGGGTTCCAGGCCGTTACGAGCCCGGGCATCCTGCCGGCGGACGAGGCCCGCACCGATTGGGCCGACTATGACCGCGACGGCTATCCCGATCTGCTGATCCTCGGGCAGGGGGCTGTGCGTGTGTACCGCAACCTGTCCGGGAGCGGCAGCTTCACCTCCGCCTTCACCGCCTTTGGCGGTTCGGGGGTGCTGGGCGGCAGCGCCCGCTGGGGCGATTTCGACGACGACAACCGTCCCGACATCGTCTTCGCCGGCCGCCTGGGCGGCGGATCCCGGGGCGTACGCCTCTACCGCAACCTATCCAGCGGTCCCGGGCAGACGCAATTCTCCCTGGATGACATCGCCGCCCTGCCCTTGCTGGCGCAGGACGCGGGGACCCTCGCCTGGGGCGACTATGACCGCGACGGCAAGCTCGACCTTTTCATGGCCGGGCGGCGCAGCACCAGCCCCACCACGCGGGGCTTCCGCCTGCTCCAGAATGTGGACATAACCCCCAATCAGGTGCCAGACCCGCCTTTCAATCTGGTGGTCAGCCAGGTGGCCGATACCATGAAGTTCAACTGGCGCCGGCCCGCCAATGGCTTGGGCTTTTCCTATAACCTCTACGTTAGCTCGACCAATGGCACTGGCGACGTGGTCGCCCCGCTGGCGGAGCTCTCCGATGGCTTTCGGCAGGTAGTTCGCCTGGGCAATACCGTACAGGATACCAGTTGGAACCTCGCCAACCTGCCCGACGGCGCCTATTCTTGGGGGGTTCAGGCCATTGGGCCTGACTTCGAGGGGTCGGCTTTTACGGCTGGTCCTGGCTTTACGTATGAACGGCCCGATTTTGTGCAGGTGAATGGGCAGAACCTGAGCACGAGCGTACCCGTGGGGGTACGCTACGCCTCGCTGAGCTGGGCCGACACTGACGGAGACCGTGATCTGGATCTGCTGGTCATGGGCGAAACGGGGGGCGGCACTGCCCGCACCACCGTGCTGCAGAACAATGATGGCGTATTGACCTACAACCCCGACTGGGACAGCGACCTGGAGAACCTGCGTTTTGGCGCGGCGGCCTGGGCCGATTACGACCTCGACGGAGATCCTGACCTGTTGCTGGTAGGGGAAACCGCCGCTGTGGGCGGGGCCGGGGCTGGCAGTCCCCGCGCCACCCTCTACCGCAACGATGGTACGGGCCGCTTTGTCCCCGATGCCCGGGGCGACTCCCTACCCGGCCTCACCCTCGCGGCCCTGGCCTGGGCCGACTACGACAACGATGGGGACCCGGACCTCGTCCTTACGGGTCGCCGCGATGGTAGCCCCTACACCGCCCTTTTCCTCAACGAAGACAGCCTGCTGCGCCAAGATCCCCGCACCGTCCTACCCGGCGTGGAAGATGGCTCGGTCGACTGGGCCGACTTTGACCAGGATGGCGATATGGACCTGGTGATCAGTGGTCGTACGAGCACGGGTAGGATCACACAGATCTACCGAAACCGGGGTTTTCGGGGGGATTTTGAGCCGGTACCCGGTCTCAGTCTGCCCGGGCTGGATGCCTCCAGCGTCCGCTGGGGCGACTACAACCGGGATGGCTTTCCCGACCTGCTGATCAGTGGCGAAACCCAGGATGGCAGCCCGGCGCCCTTGACCGCCCTCTATGTGTATGCGCCCGGTAGCGGCCTTTTTGTCGAAGAAACGGGACTAAACCTGCCCGGCCTCAAAAGCGGTCAAGCCGCTTGGGGCGACTATGATGATGATGGCTATACAGACCTGATTCTCACCGGGCGCCTGGCCAATGGCAGTCGCACGGCCCGTCTGTTCCGCAACCAGGCCGGTGCCGGCCTGGAGGCCCGCACCATCACCGATGCAGCCCTGACCGGGGCCGATGCCTCGTCCGATGTGGCCTGGGGGGATTTTGATGCAGATGGCAAGCTCGACTTTGCCCTGACCGGAGCGGGAAGTGGAGCGATTCCCTTCCTGCACCTCTACCGCAACCTCGACTCGGCGCTAAATGTCGCGCCGCCGGTCCCGGTACCGGCTAGTGTTGTGGCCACGGCTGATTCCGTCGTCCTTAGCTGGACGCTGCCCGGCCCCACCGAGGGCCGCACCTACAACCTGTGGGTAGGCAGCAGCCCGCTGGGAAATGAGGTGATGAGCCCCCTGGCACAGGCCGATGGCCTGCGAAGAATCGCTTGGACCGGAAACGTGGGCGCCCGGACGGCCTATCGCTTGAGTGATTTGCCCGCCGGAACCTACTACTGGCAGGTACAGACCATAGATCCCGACCTGGAAGGCTCGGCCTTTTCTGCGCCGGACACCTTTACCTTTGTACGGCCACACTTTATCGACCATACGGCGGTCGTCTTTGACAGCCTCTATCCCGGCGGCTTGCATAAGAGCGCCCTGGCCTGGGGCGATTACAATGGCGATGGGTATCTGGACCTGGCCGTTTCGGGTGAAGATGACTCCGGACAGCTGGCGGTCTTTCTCCTAAAGAGCCGGGATGGGCTCCGACTAGAGCCCGATGCCCTGGCGGCTACCAATATTCTGCCGGTGAGGCATGGTGCGTTGGCCTGGGGAGACCCTGATCGTGATGGTAATCTGGACCTGGCCGTCGTAGGAGAAAGCAACAGCGGTGCCTCGGCCTTTGTGTATTACAGCGACGGCAATGCCTTTGTGCAAGTGGATGTAGGGCTGCCTGCTCTGCAGGCGGGCAAGGTAGCCTGGGTCGATGTCGATAATGATGGTCTGCAAGACCTCTTTCTCAGTGGTACCGGCAGTGATGGCAACCCCCTCACGGCCCTTTTCCTGAATCAGGATGGGCAGACCTTTACCGCCGCCAGCCAGAGCTTTGTCGCGGTTGCCGATGGGGATTTTGCCTGGGCAGATCTGGACCGGGATCGTCGCCTGGACCTGGTTCTGGGGGGATCAGACGGTGCCGGCGCGCCGGTTTTGGCTGTGTATCTCAACAACCGCAACGGGACCTTTCGAAAGGTGACCAACCCCTTGCCCGGGGGCGTGGTGGCACCGGGCCCGGTTCGGCTGGACCTGGGCGATGTGGACCGTGATGGCTATGCCGATCTGGTCTGGGCCGGTGGGGCGAATACGCCGGGGACCACCCTGCTCCGAAACCTGGCCGACAGTACCGGCCGTTTTGGCCTGTGGAATAATCCGGGTGACTTGCCGGCCCTTGGGGCCGGGAGCCTGGCCTTCGGCGATTATAATGAAGATGGTTTCCCCGATCTGATGATGGCCGGAGCAGATGGAGGCGGAGTTTTGCAGGCAGGCATTTATCGCAATGAGTCGGGGACCGGATTTGCCTTTGATACGCTGGCCAGCCTGGATCTGCCTGCATTTGGGGAGGGCATGGCCGTCTGGGGAGACTACAACCGGGATGGCAAGCTGGACCTTGCCCTCAGCGGAGGCGCGGGCGGCAGTTCGCTGCTGCAGCTATTTCGCAACGATGAGCCTACGCCCAATGTGCCTGCGAAGGCTCCGAGCGGGCTGGGCGAGCAGCCCAGTGGCAGCAGCATGATCCTTACCTGGGAGCCCGCAGCCTACGATTCGCTTACAGCCCTGGGCCTGTCCTACAATGTATTTGTCGGGACCGCAGACCGTACCGGTGATGTGGTGGCCCCGCTGGCCCTTACTGACCTGCGCGCTGCGGGTTTCCGGCAGGTGGCGGCCATCGGGCCCGGGAGTTCCCGGCCCGAGTTTGTGGTGGAAGGCCTGGAAGAAGGCCTGCGCTACTACTGGGGGGTACAAGTCGTGGAGCCGGATCTGGAAGGCTCTCCCTTTGCGGTGCGCGATTTCCTGTTTACCCCGCCAGCCTTTGAAGACATCACGGGGGACCTCTTTCCCGGCGGCCGCCCGCAGGGCGTCAGCGAGAGTGCGATTGCCCTGGCTGACTATGACAACGACGGCGATCTGGATATCGCCGCCATGGGTCAGGCTTCGCTCAACAACAATGTGACCCAGTTTTTCCGGCGCACCCCTACCGGCTATGAGCCGGATGCCGCCGCAGCCAACCTGGTGCCAGGCCTGGCGCTGGGAGACCTGGCCTGGGGAGACTACGACAACGACGGCGACCTGGACCTGGTCGTTGCTGGTCGCAACAGTGCGGGAGACTTTGTCGCCCAGCTGTACGACAATACCGATGGGGCCCTGAGCCTGAATACCCAGGCAGAGGAGGTTCTTACTGGCGTGGCCCGGGCGGCGCTGGCCTGGGGAGATGGAGACAACGACGGAGATCTGGACCTGGTCATTACGGGTAGCCTGCTCAATGGAACCCCCAGCACCCGCTACTACCGCAATGATGCGGGGCGGCTGGTCAGGGATGCCGATCGCTCGGCGGTGCTGGCAGATGTGGCCGATGGCGACGTCGCCTGGGGCGACTATGACAGCGATGGGGACCAGGACCTCGCCCTCACCGGGGCGAGCGGGTCGGGGGGGGCCACCCACATCTACCGCAATGAAGGAGGCACCTTCGTGTTGCACGCCGAGTTGGCCCAACTGCGGGCTGCTTCGCTGGCCTGGGGAGATTTTGACAACCTGGGCTACCTGAGCTTGGTTGTGTGTGGGGAAAATCTGGAGACCAACGCTCCCTTCTCCCGGCTGTACCGGGTCAATCCGGCCGGAAACCAATTTGCCTTTGAGCCTGATACCACCCTGGCCCTGTTGCCGGTCTATCAGGGCAGCCTGGCCGTGGCCGACTACGACGACAATGGGTTTCTGGACATCCTGCTGTCTGGCAAGGCCAGCCTTACCGGGGATGCCCGTGAGACCAAGGCGTACCGCACCCTGGCGGCGGGAACCATTGAGGAGGACCTCCGCACCTCGGAGGAGCTTCGGGGCCTGGACCTCGGGGCCCTGGCCTTTGGAGACCATAACCAGGACCAGAAGCTGGACTTTTTCATGACCGGCCGGGCCGACTCGGCCCGCCTGGCCTTCCTGGTTTACCAGAACATCGACCCGGCTCCCAATGTGACGCCGGCAGCGCCTACCCAGCTCCAGGTGAGCTTTGACGGGCCGGAGGTCACCTTCCGCTGGCAGCCGCCGGCGGGCTACGGTCCGGAGACCGTCTTTGGCCTCACCTACAACCTGTACCTCGGCAGCGCCGCCAATCCCTCGGCGGTGCAGGATCCCGCCGCCGCCGTCGGCGGCGCCCATGACGGCTACCGGCGCCTCGTTTACCAGGGGAATGCCGGCCACGGCCTCAGCTGGACCTTGACCGATCTGGAAGATGGCGACTACGTCTGGAGTGTGCAGGTAGTCGATCCTGACTTCGAAGGCTCGGCCTTTGCCGAGGCTCAGTCCTTCGCCTTTGTCAATCCCTATCCCGTGATGGCCGATTCCCTTTTTGCTACCATCTTCAACGATGGGCAGGACCAAGCCGAGAACTGGATTGAATTAGCCAGCGATTCCCTCCTCCGCGATGTGCGGTTCTTCTATAAAGGGATTGCCTCGCCTGACTGGGACTCGCTTGTGATCACGGGCAATGGTCTCCGTTACGAGGCACCCGTGACCCTGACGCAGGTGGATGAGATGGGACTGGAGTACTTCTTTGAAGCCCGCAGCATCTTTCCCGGATTTGTCACCCGCACCGATACCCAGTATTGCTGGCGCTACTATGCGGGGGGGCTGACGGTCGAAAACCTGCGCTTTGGCAAGGACGTGACCGACTACAACATCGTTTCGGTGCCGCTGGATCTGGACAGTCCCGACATCGCCAGCACCATCGAGGATGACTTTGAGGCATACAACGTCTACCAATGGCGCATCTGGCGCTTTGCGGGTGGGACCAGCACCGAGTATGGCTCGGGTTTGGATCAGCTGGTACCCGGCGAGGGCTACTGGTTGATTACCAAAGAAGCCCGTTCCTTCAATACAGGGTCAGGAGAAGTGGTGCATGCCCGGGACGGCGCACCCTGGGAACTGCCGCTCCAGGCAGGCTGGAACCAGATCGGCAACCCTTATCCCTTCCGGATTGTGTGGTCTGATGTGATGGACCCTGCTCTGAACCCGGGTGCAGCGGATGTCCTCGACAGCCTGGTGCTCTATCGGGATGAAGGCTACATCCCGGGAGACGGGATCGACGCCTTCCGTGGCGCCATGATCTTTGCCGATCAGCCGTACAGCTTGCGGATTCCCGTGCGGAAAAACCCCTCCGTACGCCGGGTTGCTGGCGAGGGCGTGGCCACGGTACCCATAGGTCCCCTGGCCAGCGAGCGCTGGCAGGTGCCGCTGGTCCTGCGTTCAGGCACCCTACGCTATCCCTTTGGAGGCGTGGGCATGCACCCGGATGCCTCCGAAAGCCGCGATCCCCATGATGCCATCGCCTTGCCGCGCCTGCCGCAGTACCTGGATCTGAACATGGCCCACCCCGAGTACTTTGCCCCCCGCTTTAGCCGGGACATCGTCCCGCCGGCAGGCTCCTACGTGTGGGATCTGACGGTGGAGAGCAACCTGGCCGATGAGGAAATCTGGCTGGAGTGGGATAACCGGGCGTTTGGACAGGGAGACAAAAAGCTGATTCTGTTTGATGTTGAGCGGCAATTGCCGGTGGATATGGCCGAGGTGGACCGCTACCTGTCCATCGGTACCGAAAGCGTGCGGCCCTTCCGCATCTACTATGGGACCGAGGCCTGGCTGGCCGAGGTGCTCCAACCGGAGGCGGTTCACCTGGGATTGGCCTATCCCAACCCGGCCGAGGGACCCGTCTTTTTGCCCTTTGCTTTGCCGCCCTCCACGGTTGACTACGATGTAAGCCTGCGCATCCTGACCCTGGACGGGCGTGTGGTGGCCCAGCCGCTGCATACGCAGCTGCCGGGTGGTTTTCATCGGGTGCGATGGGATCGAGCTGGACAGGCCGCCGGGGTTTACCTGTATCAATTGGATGTAAATCAATCAGATAGTCACTATCGGAAAACCCAGCGCATGATTCTGCACTAGGTGTTCTTTGCCCGTAGCCGTTTTTGAAATCGAGGGATTCTCCGTACCTTCGTAAAGGATTTTCGGGGAGTCCCTCTTTACATTTCGCCCAAATACTCAGTGGCTTACTCCTTCATGTTTTTGGCGTGAAGGCGTAAGCCATTTCCATCCGTCATGACCAAGCCCAAGAACAGCATGAAAGCTTTTCGTACTCTGTTTTTGCTTTTTACCCTCTGTCTGGTGTATACCGGACTGCAGGCCCAGGTACCCCAGAAGATCTCCTACCAGGCGATCGCGCGGGTAAATGACACCCTGCTAACTCAGCAGACCATAGAGCTGCGCTTCACCCTGCTACGCTCCGGGTCGCCGATTTATCAGGAGCTCCACAACCCGACCACCAATAACTTTGGCTTGTTTCGGGTCAATATAGGGGATGGGCTGGTCACCTTGGGCAACTTTGCCGGTATTGATTGGGGAACAGGGTTCCCCATTACTTTGCGGGTCGAAATCAACCCCTTTGGTACGGGCTTCATCAACATGGGGTTCAATGAGATGTATAGCGTGCCCTTCTCGCTCTACTCCGAGCGGGCCCGCTTTGTGGACAGCCTGCCGCTGGGAGACCTGGGCGATGTGCTGGTGCCGGCTCCTGGCGATGGCGATATCATCCGCTATGATTCCGTTTCGGGTCTCTGGGTCAATGCCCCCTTTGAAGGGGCTACCGCCAATCTGGAGAGCGGAGATGGCATATTAATCCTCAATGACACCATCATCAACACGGGTGACCTGGATGGAAGTGACGATGTGCGGATCGGTGATGCAGCCGGTGGGGATCTGGGGGGTACGTATCCCGACCCCACCGTGGTGGGACTGCAGACCCGGGAGGTCCGCCCCGATTTGCCCACCAATGGCTTTGTGCTCAAATGGGCCGATTCTCTCAACGCCTGGTACCCGGCGCCCGATGCGGTGGCCACCAACCCGGGTGCCTCGATCAACACCGCCCCGCCCATTATCGGGGATGGCTCCCCGGTTTCTCCCTTCCGGCTGACGCCGGGGGTAACCATCAACAATGTGCTCAAATGGGATGGCTCCCAGTGGGCCCTGCGCCCGGACTCCACCAACACCTACTCCCTTGATTATGAGGTCGCCACCGGCGTACTGAATCTGCTGGAGGATACCACGGTGGTGAGTTCCGTGAACATTTCCGCTTCCGGCCTCACGGCCGGTGTGGGCATCGAGATCGTCAACAACCAGATCAACAACATCGGCGATACCGATTCCACCAATGACATCACCATCGGCTCGGTCGCCGGGGGCGACCTGGGCGGGTTTTTCCCCAACCCGGATGTGGTGCGCATCCAGGGCGTGCCGGTCGACGGAACGGCCATCCCGGTGACGGGCCTTGTCATGAAATACGGCGGCTCCCAGTGGACCTACCTGCCCGATGAGGTGGACGATGCCGATGCCGATGCGCAAAATGAGTTGCAGTCTCTGTCCTTCAACCCCTCGACCTTCCAATTGTCGATCTCCAATGGCAACACGGTGGGCCTGCCCATCTACACCGGCGGCACCGGCATTACGGTCAACGGGACGGTCATTGAAAATGACGGGGATGTGAATCCGAATGATGACATCATCACTGGCAGCCTCGCCGGTGGCGACCTGAGTGGGACCTATCCCGACCCGGTGGTGGAGGCCATCCATGGCCGGCCCATTGTGCCCAACCAGCCCAGCAATGGACAGATGTACGTCTACCAAAACGGACAGTGGGTGCTCGGCAACGTGGATGCCGATTCCCTGAACGAAATCCAGACCCTGGCCGTGAACGGGACCAATCTGAGCCTCAATCCCTTGGGAGGCACGGTGAGCCTCCTGGTTTACCAGGAAGGACAGGGGATTGACCTGATCGGGAACCTGATCGTGAATACCGGTGATACCAACGCCCTGGACGACATCCTCATCGGCTCCCAAGCCGGGGGTGATCTGGACGATACCTACCCGAATCCTACGGTGGTCGCGATTCAAAACCGGCCCGTATCGGACCTCACCCCTGCTATGGGGCAAATTCTGAAGTGGAATGGCACCCAGTGGGCCCCCGCCAATGACGAGTTTGAAGATGATGATACCGAGCCCGATAACGAGATCCAGGAACTGGATATCACGGGTTTTCAGCTTTCGATCTCAGATGGCAATACCGTGGATTTGCCAGAGTACACCCCGGGGCCTGGCATTGACATCAATGGGTTGCAGATCACGAATACCGGCGATACCAATGCCGGCGACGATGTGACCGTAAATACCCAGTCCGGTGGCGATCTCTCCGGTCTGTATCCCGACCCCAATGTGGTCGGCATACAAGGTAACCCCGTATCGAATCAGGCACCGGTTACCGGACAGATTCTTAAGTGGAACGGTACCCAGTGGGCCCCGGCGGCTGATGAGTTTGAGGACGGCGATAGTGAGCCGGACAACGAGTTTCAAAGTCTGTCCGTAAGCGGGTTCAACCTCACCATTAGTCCGAATGGCAATACCGTGGCTCTGCCCCAGTATCAGGGAGGAACGGCGATATCCATTGGTCCGAATAACACCATCAACAATACCGGGGACCCTATCGAGGCAGATGATATTAATATCGGAGATGCGGCCTTGGGGGACCTGAGTGGGACTTACCCGGGTCCTTCGGTAAAAGCCCTCCAGGGATTTCCTCTGTCGGGCAATGTTCCCAGTGTCGGATATGTTCTCAAGTGGAATGGATCGGCCTGGACCCCGCTGCCAGACAGTGGCTCTACCTACGTAGCTGGCCCTGGCATCAGCATCATCGGCAATCAGATTTCGAACATTGGCGATACCGACTCGACCAATGACCTGAACCTGGGCGACCTCGCCGGCGGCGACCTGAACGGAACCTATCCCAACCCCACCGTCGATGGCCTGCAGGGCTTTGCGGTGGCGAATGTGGCGCCTGCTTCCAACCAGGTCCTTAAATGGAATGGCTTTGCCTGGGTACCTGCCCTCGACGACACCACCGAGCTGAATGCCGGGACTGGCATAGCCATCGGTGCCAACAACACCATCACCAACACGGGTGACGTCATCGAAGCGGATGACATCAACATCGGAGACGCCGCTGGCGGCGACCTGGACGGAACCTACCCATCGCCCGAAGTGGTGGCCATCCGGGGCAATGCCCTGGCTCCGGGCGTAGCCGCGCCAGGCGGCGGGGACATCCTGAAGTGGAATGGCTCGGCCTGGGCCCTGGCCGAGGATGATACCACCCAGCTCACAGCGGGGGTGGGGATTAACATCGGTGCCAACAACACCATCACCAACACCGGCGACCTGATCGAAGCCGATGACATCAACATCGGCGATGCCGCTGCTGGTGATCTGGACGGGACCTATCCCGCCCCTTCGGTGGTGGCGCTGCGGGGAAACCCCATCGCACCCGCGGCGGCCCTGCCCGCCAGTGGCAACATCCTGAAATGGAACGGCTCCTTCTGGACCCTGGCCGTGGATGATACCATCCAGATCAATGCCGGTACGGGGATTTCTATTGGGGCGAATAACACCATCATCAATACCGGCGACTTGATTGAAGCCGACGACATCAACATCGGCGATGCTGCCGGCGGCGACCTGAGCGGGGCCTATCCCTCCCCTGTCGTGCAGGCGCTGCAAGGCTTTGCGGTGTCGGGCAATGTCCCGAGTAATGGCCAAATCCTGAAATGGAATGGCTCAGCCTGGACCCCGGCGGCCGATAGTGGCTCCACCTATACCGGGGGCCCGGGGATTCAGATCGTAGGCAACACCATCACCAATACCGGCGACCTGATCGAAGCCGATGACATCAACATCGGCGATGTCG
>RFHL01000946.1 GCA_003696875.1 Bacteroidota bacterium
CGGCCGCCGTTGGCGGCCGGAGCCGGGCTTCTATGCCACCGATGCCTACTCCGACACGGCAGCTGCCTTCATTGCCCGACACGATCCGGACCAGCCGCTTTTCATGTACCTCGCCTACACGGCCCCCCACTGGCCGCTGCACGTGCCACAGGAGGACCTCGCCCGCTATCGCGGGCAGTACCGCATGGGCTGGGACAGCCTGCGCCGCGCGCGCTACGCGCGCATGCAGGAGCTGGGCATCCTGACGCCCGATGTGCCGCTTTCGCCCCGCTTCCCGCAGGTAGTGGCCTGGGACAGCCTGAGCCCGGAGGAGCAGGATGCCTGGGACCTGAAGATGGCCCTCTATGCCGCAGTCGTCGACCGCATGGACCAGGGCATCGGCCGGGTAGTGGCCAGCCTGGAGGAGAAGGGGATGCTGGACGAAACCCTTATCGTCTTCCTCTCTGACAATGGCGGCAGCCCGGAAGTGATGCCGCCCCGCAACAGTCCCTATCCTACCGACGGCCTCCCGGGTTCGGAGCGTTCCTTTCCCAGCTATGACGGCCCCTGGGCCAATGCCTCCAACACGCCCTATCAATACTACAAATCCTGGTTGCAGGAAGGAGGCATGGCTACGCCCTTCATTGCCCACTATCCGGCGCGCATCGCGCCGGGCCAGATCAACCAAGGTACGGTGGCCCACATCATGGACCTGATGGCCACGGCGGCAGACCTTGCGGGGGCAAGCTATCCCACTACCTATGCTGGGCGGGCGATCACGCCCAGCCCGGGCCGTTCTCTGGTCCCGGTGCTGGAGGGAAAAGAGGCTGCCGGGCATGAGCGGCTCTTCTGGAACCTCATGGGGAGTCGTGCCGTGCGCGAGGGGGACTGGAAACTGGTCGCCAATGATCGTGCTGCCGCTGAGGAACCGCGCCGGGTCTGGCGCCTCTTCAACATGGCAGAAGATCCTGCCGAGTTGGAGGATTTGGCCGCTGATTATCCCGAGAAAGTCGCTGAGCTCGAAGCCCAATACGAGGCCTGGGCCCGTGAGGTAGGGGCCCTTTCCCCTGCCGCCTGGGACAGCCTTCGTCGGGCCGCCCGCGGCCGTTAACGTTCACCCATTCAACGAAACCATGTGTTCCATTCGACTCCTCCCCTTTTTCCTTCCCTTCCTCCTGATCCTCAGTAGCTGCCAGGCCCCGGCTCCCACTGATCGGCTCCCCAATATTGTGATCGTCTATGTCGATGACCTGGGCTATGGCGACATCGGGGCCTACGGCGCCAAAGGGGTGGAAACGCCTCATCTGGATCGGTTGGCTGGCGAAGGCCTGCGCTTCACCGATGCCCACTGCGCGGCGGCTACCTGCACGCCTTCGCGCTATGCGCTGCTCACCGGGAGCTATGCGTTTCGGGCGCAAGCTGGTATTTTGCCGGGCGATGCGCCCCTGCTCATCCGTCCGAACATGCCTACGCTGCCGGGCAAGTTGCAGCAAGCCGGCTATGCCACCGGTGTCATCGGTAAGTGGCATCTCGGCCTGGGCAACGGCGATCTCGACTGGAACGACACCATCGCCCCCGGCCCACTGGAAGTGGGCTTTGATTACTGCTTCCTGATTCCCGCCACCGGGGATCGGGTGCCCTGCGTCTACGTAGAAAACCACGCCGTGGTGGGGCTGGACCCC
>RFHL01000077.1 GCA_003696875.1 Bacteroidota bacterium
CCCGGCCCTGCCCGTGGCCAGCCTCCGGGGCTACAGCCCCGTACTGATCGCGCTCAGCGACAGCCTTAGTCCCGATAGCAGCCGCGATGTGGCCTTTTTTGAGAGCCTGGTCCAACTGGCCCAGCTAACTCCGGTGGCGCTTGTGGCTTTTGGGCCGCCCCCGCCCCTGCCCCGGAACGAGCCTGTCGCCTATAGCCTGTTGTGGGCCGGAGACAGCCGCCGGTGGGACCAGCGGTTGGCTGCGCAGGCCCTTTTTGGTGGCGTCACCCCCGGGGGGCGGCTGCCGGTGAGCCTGGGCTCATGGCCGGCCGGGGCCGGGAGCGCTCCGCCCACCACCCGACTGGGCTACGCGCCACCCGAGCTGGTAGGTCTGTCGAGCGAGGCCCTCGCCCGGATTGATGTCATCGTCCAGTCGGGGATTGCCGAGGGGGCCATGCCCGGCTGTCAGGTGCTCGTCGCCCGCCGCGGGCAGGTCGTTTTTCACAAGGCCTACGGGACCCACACCTACGCCCGGCAACGCCGGGTGCAGGAAACGGACCTCTACGACCTGGCCTCCGTCACCAAGGTGGCCGCTACCACCCTGGCCGCCATGCGGTTGGTCAGCCAGGGAAAGCTGGACCTCCAGGCGCCCCTGAGCCGCTACTTTCGGGACCTGACCATCGAGGTGCCTACCGTCCAGGCCGAGGATACGCTCTATTGGCCCCCACCTGACAGCTTGCTCATCCCGCCCGATAGCCTGGCCTTGCCCCCAGGCGAATGGGAGCCTGGTCGCCCCCCTATTCTCCAGCAGGATACCTTTGCCATCGGGGAGGACAGCCTTATGATCATCCGGCGCTGGGTGGCCGGCCGCGAGCGGCGGCCGGCACGCTGGGCCGCCCTGCCCCTTACAGCCTTGCTGACCCACCACTCCGGCCTGCCGGCCGGTCTTAATGTCTGGCCATATATGTCCTATCGCCAGCCCGGTCAGGACAAGTATGTCCGCTATTTCCGGCCGGAGGCCGATAGCCTGGCCAGCATGGAGGTGGCCGCCGATTTTTTCCTCGAAGATATATACTGCGATTCCCTCTGGTTGGCGATCAAAGCGGCTCGTCTGGGGCCCGCCGATCGATACACCTATTCTGACCTGAACCTGATTCTGGTGCAGCGGGTGCTGGACTCCCTCACCGGTATGCCGCTCGACAGCTTTCTGTACCAGGAGATTTACCGCCCGTTAGGCTTACAGCATATTGGTTTCCGGCCTTATCGCTGGCTGCCGCGCACCCAACTGGTGCCCACCGAGTATGACTTGCGCTGGCGGGGGCAGCTCCTTCGTGGGTATGTCCATGACCCCACCGC
>RFHL01000947.1 GCA_003696875.1 Bacteroidota bacterium
AAGCCGGGAAGTTTGGCGGGTCGAAGATCCCGGTTCTATCGGGGCCAAACGAGGCATTTTTCAACGCAGATCATGGATGCCGGTTTACCGGTAGATGCGAAAAAAGATGCAGCGATCCCCCTTCATTCGGTACTTGACAGAGCACTAGGATATCACCTTCTCCTTGTCCGTATGGACGAAAAGGATATTGCCCAGGGCCTCATACCCATGGAAAACAGACTCCCAGTTGCGCTTGATCTGCTCCTCCCGAAAGCCCAGGAGCACCAGATCTGCATCTACCGAATTGGCATTGACGATGGACTTGAGGCTGATGTCGTCTTTGCGGGTGATGACCTCAATATTGTTGGGGGAGATGGCAAGGCGGCCGTCTCCGATGCGCTTGAGCAGCTTGGCTCGCTGCTCCACCAGTTCCTTTTCCGGATATACGGCAAAGATTTTGATCACCCCGCCTTTCCATTCCCGATGTCCGAGGATGATGTAGGCGAGCAGGATCATCAGGTTGCCGTTGACGTAGTCATCGGTGGTGAGCCATATGTGAATTTCGTGCCGGTAACCGAAGCCCTTGTCACTGCTCTGGAGGATGAGCAAATCAAAGCCTGCGGCCTTGATCAGCCCGTAGTTGTCTGAGATCACACTCAGCTCGTCGGGCTGGTTGCGAGAAAATTCAAACAAAATGGTGTTGTTGTCCTGGCCGGAGATACCCGGCAGCTGCAGCACCTGGGCCACCGCACTGGTGTACGAGGGGCTGATGAGGGTATCGACATAGACATTTGACCGGCTGATCTTGGTGCGCTGCAGCAGCCGGGTGAGCACCTGCCGGGAGTCCTTGACGGTCGTGCGGGAATAATAGTCCGTGATCAGGTGAATGTAGGTCCCAAAACCGTAACGCTGAGACAGAAAGCGCAGCATGTCAAAGGCGGCCAGGCGCTCGAAGGAGTGCTGGGAGATACACACCGCCGAGGGCACCCAATAATCCTCGGTTTCGTCTTCGGAGGCCGACTTTTGCAGCATCACCCGCAAGCGGCGACTTACCTGAAAGATGACCCCTTTGAAAATCCGGACCATCCCGCCCTGATCATTGTACCGGCTCACCCAGAAATAAATGCCCACCATGAGCAACACAGACGCGATGGCGTACTGCGCATTCATCTTGAACATGAGCCAGATACAGAGGACGGCTCCCAGAAGAGAAAAATACCAACGAGAGGTGAAGGAAGGCCGGTAGGCCGGATTGGCGGAAAAATGCTCCAGGAAGGAGATCAGGCAGATCGCCCCATAGGTCACCATGAAAAACATCGAGATAATCTCCGCCACAAAGTCCACGCCTCCAATGAGGACAAACACAAAGGCCACCCCCAGGGTCACGATGGCCCCGTTGACCGGCTCTTCATCCCGCTTGCGGATGCGAGCCAGCCAGTTGCTCCCTTGTTCGGAGGGAAACACCTTGTCGGCGCCCAGGGCCTGCAGGGTGCGGGGCGCCACCAGGACCGAGCCCAAAGCCGAGGAGATGGTCGCCGCCGCCAGCCCGATCGGGATGATGGGGCTCCAGACCGCAATGTCGCCCATGACGAGGCGCTCCTTGTTGGCGAGGATTTCCGGCGGCAGGCTCATCGCCATCTTGAAGGCGACGGCCACATAGACTAGCATCCCAACAAAAGTCGCCAGCAGGGTCCCCAGCGGGATGGAGCGGCCGGGATCCTTGAGATCCCCCGACAGCCCCAGCCCGGCAATGATGCCCGTGAAAGCGGGAAAGATGATGGTAAACACGTAGAAAAATTCCTGGGGAGACTCATTAG
>RFHL01000948.1 GCA_003696875.1 Bacteroidota bacterium
CAAATCTGGCTCGGTCAGGCCCACAATGGCGCTGTCTTCTACATAAAAGTGGGCGTCCCCGCCCAAGATTTGCCAGCCGCTGAGGTCGCGACCATTGAACAGGGAAGCCCAGGGAAGGGGCTCACCGGCGGGAGCCGACTCCGACTGAGGGGATGAGCAGGTGATCCCCAGCAAGGAGAGACCGAAAAGGAAGATAGGGATAGGCTTCATGAGAAAAGCTTTCAGGGAGGGAAGGGTGCCCTTCTAATTTAGCTTTCTGGCGGGGGAGCTGCAAATGCGATAAGAGGGAGATAAAGCTGTGGCTCTACCTTTTTTTCCCTTCCTTCCAAGTCTTATCTTGGGGCCTGATGAGCCTTCCGACCATGCGCAAACGATTCCTCCTTTTGGCCTGCCTGCTGCCCATGAGCCTGATGGGACAGTTTCAGGATGATTTCTCTGACGGAGACTTTACCCAGAATCCTGTCTGGACCGGCGAGACAGTCTTTTTTCAGGTCAATGCCGCCCTGGAACTGCAGAGCCAGGGCCCAGCAGCCACCGAAACCCTGCACCTGCGTACTGCCCAGGGGCGGGTAGCCGATACCGAATGGCGCTTCGATCTGCGCTACGCTTTTCCGCCTAGCGGTGCCAATCAGATGCGGGTCTATCTGGTTTCTGATCAGCCGGATCTGGAGGGTAGCCTGCAGGGTTACTTTGTGGAGGTAGGCGAAGGCGGCAGCAATGATACCTACCGGCTGTTTCGGCAGGATGGGCTGGCCACCACGCCCCTGATTACAGGGACCCTCGGCTTGGCGGCTTCGGGGGTAGATGCTACCCTCCTGATCACCCGGGACGCGGCTGGGACCTGGTCTATGGGGGTCGACACCGATGGAAGCGGGCAGTTTGTGGGACAGGGGATGGCCGTAGATGCGACCTACCTCAGCTCCGCTTGGGGGGGCGTGTGGGTCCGGCATACCAGCACCCGGGCCGATGATTTTTTCTTCGACAACTTTTACGTGGGGGTGCCGATCCAGGACAGCCTACCGCCGGTTCTCACTGGCCTGGATATTCTGGATCCTCAGACCCTAAGGCTGACCTTTTCCGAGCCCCTGCTCGGGGCGAGTGCCCAAAGCCCAGCCAACTATGCCCTGAGCGGCGGAATAGGGAACCCACAAACGGCAATCTGGTCGGCGGCCCAGCCGGCTGAGGTGAGCCTGAGTCTGGGCACGCCGCTGGCCGATGGCAATACCTATGCCCTGACGGTCAGCAACTTGTCTGACACGGCCGGCAATGTGATGGCGGTCCAGGACACCACGTTTCTCTACGACATTCCTGATCTGCCTGTCCCCGGCGATGTGGTCATCCATGAATTGATGGCTGATCCCACACCCTCGGCCGGCTTGCCGGAGGTGGAATACTGGGAGCTATACAACGCGAGTGCCAAGACTTTTGACCTGGCCGGCTGGACGGTCAGCAATGGCAGTGTGACCAGCGCCCTCCCTGCGCATACGCTGGGACCGGGCGGCTTTGTGCTGCTAGTCCGCAACAGTGACCAAAGCCTGATGAGCGGCTTTGGTCCGGTGCTGGGTCTGGCCCCCTGGGTGAGTCTGGTTAATACCGGGGACAACCTCGGCCTCCGCAGCAGCCAGGGGCTGCTGATCGATACCCTGGACTACACCGACGACTGGTATGGCAACCCCGCCAAAGCCGAAGGGGGTTATGCCCTGGAGCGCATTGACCCCAATCCGCTAAGCTGTCCCCCCGTGACCAACTGGGCCGCCTCGGTGGCGGCGGTCGGGGGTACCCCCGGCGCGCCCAACAGCGTATTCAACCCCAACCCGACGCTGGTCCCTCCGCGCATTCTATCTGCCCGGGTGGTAACACCCAATACCGTACGGCTTTGCCTGGACCAGAGTATGGATCCGGTCTCTTTGGTCGATCCGGTCCACTATCAGTTAGACCCGGCGACGGTCACGGTCGTTGCTGCCCAGGGCGAGGCCCCTGACCTGAGTTGTGTGACCCTCAGCCTGTCGGGCCCTCTCCCGGCCGGCAGCCTCTTTGAACTACGGGTGTCGGGGCTGAGCGGCTGCCGTGGGCAGGCCATGCTTCCCGACACGGTGACCATTGCCCGGGGGGAGAGTCCTCAGGCCGGCCAGTTAATCATCAATGAGTTGATGCCTGATCCAAGCCCGCCGCAGGGCTTGCCGGAGGCGGAGTTTGTCGAGCTGTACAACCGCTCTGCGGCCATCCTGGAGCTGGACCAGCTCCAGCTGAGTGATGGCGGTAGCCCGGTACGGCTCCTGCCGCGCATCCTGCCGGCAGGTGGTTACCTCATTCTCTGTGCTGAGGCCGACTCGGCGGCCTTTGCTGGGCTGGGACCTATCATGGCCCTTCCTTTTCTGCCCACCCTCAACAACAGCGGCGACAGCCTTTTCCTCCGGGGCCCCTTTGCCGAGCCCCTTGATGCGGTGTATTATCGGGAGAGTTGGTACCAAGACGAAGACAAAGCCGCCGGTGGCTGGAGCCTGGAGCGGCGCGATCCCGACTTGACGAGCTGCCAGCTCGCCGCCAACTGGGGGGCATCGCTGGATGCCCGTGGCGGTACACCTGGCCAGGCCAACAGCCTGCTGGGCAGCCCGGTGGAGGCGCCGCCCCTGGCGGTTGCTACCTGGTTCTGGACCGGACCAGATCAGCTTTCGCTGATTTTCAACCAGCCTTTGGACCCGCTTCTGGCTGGTTTGGCCAATACGTACCTTCTCCAGAATGGCCCGCCGATAGCTGCGGCTACCCTGATCGGGGAGGCGCAGGTGAGGCTTGTTTTGGGTGCAGCGGTAGATTCTGGCGAGACCTATACCCTGACGGCTCCTGAGCTGAGGAGCTGCCTCGGGGATGCCTGGGGCGATAGCCTGCGGCTGGGCGTGCCGGTTCCCCTGACACCCTTTGCCTTGAGGATCAACGAGATCATGGCCGACCCGGTGCCTGCCCAGGGATTGCCAGAGGTGGAATATATCGAGTTGTATAACCCGGGTGAGCAATGGCTAAGCCTGGATGAGCTCTACATTTCGGATGGCGGTAATCCACTATGGCTGGGACCCGGGGCGATTGAGCCGGGGGGCTATCTGTTGTTGTGCCGGGAGAGCGACGCGGCTGCCCTGGCAGCCTACGGGCCAGTTTTGGGGGTATCTGGTTTCCCGGCATTGGGCAATGCCTTGGATTCGCTCTATCTCTTTGGAGGATTTGAACTGATTGATCAGGTTTTTTATGCCGAAAGTTGGTGGCGGGACAGCGAAAAGCAGGCGGGAGGCTGGAGCCTGGAGCGGATTGATCCGGCCTTGGCGGCTTGTGACCACAGCGCCAATTGGCGCGCGAGTACCGACCCCAGCGGAGGGACCCCCGGCCGCGCCAATAGCGTGGCGGGTTTGTTTGCAGAAAGCTCCCCGCCCCGCCTGCTGGCGGTGACGGTGCCCGAGGAAAACGTCGTTTCCTTCCTCTTTGATGAGCCGCTGGACGCGGCGGCGGTGTACGATCTGGACAACTACGACCTCAGCGGTTCGCCGGGCTTTTTGGTCCTCATTGAGCTGGCGCCGGGGGGACGGGGACTGACCTTTACCTATGATGCGGCGCTGGAGCCAGGCCTGTTGTATCCGCTCGTTTTCAAGGGATTGCCTGGCTGTAACGGGGGATTGATTGAGGAAGAAGTCTTTGTCGGCTTGCCCCTGCCGGCCGAGGCCGGCGATGTGCTTATTCACGAGATTCTCTTCAATCCCTATAGCGGCGGTAGTGATTTTGTCGAAATTATCAATGTTTCAGACAAAGTGATCGATCTCTCGACCCTCCGCCTTGGGGAGGGTTGGCCAGATACTGATAGCATCTACAACGACCATCCCCTGAGTCAGGACCCAATCCAGCTGCTCCCGCGGCAGATCCTCTGCCTCACCGAGGATGTCGCGATTCAGCAGCAGACGTACCTTCCTCCCGGGGATGCACGTTTCCTGGAGATGGATGATTTTCCGTCCTACGATGATCGGGAAGGGAGCTGTGTGCTGTTCACGGGCGGGAGGCTGGTGCTCGACCGCCTGGACTACCTTGACGACTGGCAATTTCCTACGCTGGAAAGCGAAGATGGCGTGTCGTTGGAGCGGCTCTCCACCCTCCAGCCGACCCAGTCGGCGGACAACTGGCGCTCAGCCGCGCAGACCGTACGGTTTGCCACGCCGGGCTACCCCAACTCCCAGCGATCCGCCCCGGGG
>RFHL01000949.1 GCA_003696875.1 Bacteroidota bacterium
ATAAAGGTATGGACCCGGGAGGGAAATATCCAAAAGAAGCCGGGCAAAAACCGGTAAATAAATCTCCTAAAGGGCTCACGGTATTCGCTGAGCCACAGCGGGCAGACCTGAATAAAGGTAAGAAAAAAATCAGCTGTTTTCGCCGGCGGCTTCGCGGATGAGCCGCTCCGACAATTCTTGGCCCAGATACCGGTCGATCACCCAATGGAGCAGGTAGAGGAGGGGCGTCAGAACGATCGCCAGCACAAATTTGTAGATGTAGTTGACGGTCCCCACGGCGAGGACGAGGGCCACGGTCCAGCGGTTGGCCGCTCCGGGCCAGAAGTAAAAGGCCACAAAGAGTACCACAAAGCTGTCAATGAACTGGGACACCAGGGTGGAGCCAGTGGCTCGCAGCCAGATGCGCCGCGCGCCGGTAAACCGGCGCAGATACTGAAAGACGGTCACATCGACCAGCTGTCCGACCAGAAAGGCGATCAGTGAGCCCACGATCACCCCCAGGCCCTGCCCGAAGATGCGACCGTATGCCACATCGATGTTGGGTTGTATGTCGGTATTGACCTGGCTGATCCAGAAGTCGGCCGGCTTGGCCCCGATGGCGAGGGTCACCATCACATAGGCATAGCTGATCATCACCACCGTGAGGTAGGAAAGGATACGCACCCCGCGCTTGCCGTAGTACTCGTTGATGATGTCGGTCATCACAAAGACCACCGGCCACAGGATCACGCCCGCGGTGAGGTTAAAGGAGAGGTTGCTTTGCCCCAAAAAGGACCAGTCGACTGGGGCGAAGCCCAGGGTTTTTTCCAGGGAAAAGATCTTCACCCCGATAAACTCGGCCACCAGGGCATTGGAAATAAAAAAGCCTCCCAGGATGACAAAGAGGAGGTGCTCGCGCTTGTACATCAGCTGATTCCTTTCAGGTCGTAGACATAGCCCTCCCGGGCCAGATGGGTGTTGGGGAAGACGGCCCGGGCTTCATCCAGCAGGGGCGTCAGGTCCTTGTAGCGGGCCGAAAAGTGACCAATCACCAGCTGGTGCACCTTAGCCAGGCGGGCGATTTCCGCCGCCTCCCGGGCGGTGCTGTGGTGGGTTTCGGCGGCCCGTTCTTTCAGGTTTTCCAGAAAGGTGGTCTCGTGGTACAGCAGATGCGTGTCCCGGATGTAATCGACCAGGACCTCGCTGTAGCGCGTATCGGAACAGTAGGCAAAGGACAAAGGTGGATCGGCGGGGATGAGCACTTCGTCGGGGGTGACGACCCGGCCCGTATCCAGGGTGATGCTGTTGCCCTGCTTGAGCAGGGAAAAGTACTGATTAGGGATTTCCAGGGCCTTGGCCTTGTAAAAGTCAAACTTGGGCCGCTTGTTGGTTTCCAAAAACTGGAACCCCCGGCAGAAAATCCGGTGCTCCAGCGGGAGCAGGATGACCTTGTACTTGGGGGTCTCATACACCACGTCGCCCGGCGAGAAGTCCTCGGTGGCGACAAATTCCAATTCGTAGTTGAGGTAGCTGTGAGTCTGCTCAAAGATGAAATCCAGCAACTTCTTGAGCCCCGCCGGTCCCACGAGCTTCAGCGGAAAGTTGCGCTCGTACAAACTCAGCGAGTTGAGCAGGCCGGGCAGGCCCAGCACATGATCGCCGTGCAGATGGGAAATGAAAATGGCATCGAGACGGGCGTACTTGACCTTGTGGCGCAGCAACTGCATTTGGGTGCCTTCTCCACAGTCTACCAGGTGGTGACGATCGTTGATGGTCACCACCTGGGCGGAAGGTCTGCGGCGATGGGTCGGGATGGCCGCACTGGTACCCAAAATCGTTACTTCAAACACAGGCAAGGGAGCGGTTGGGGATCAGGCGAAAAAAAAGGCAAGGTCCGGGCCGGTCAGGACTCGGCACTGGAGCTCGCTTCTTCGCCCGACACTTCCTTTTCCAGCTCTCTCATGAACACAAATTCCCGCGCCTCGGTCTCCGTCGGCAGGATGTCGAGGACCGTGTTGAGGTGAGAGATTTCTATCAGCTTGGCCACGTGCGGATTGACGTGGGCGATGACCAGCACCCCCTCTTCGCCCATGCAGAGGCGATTGGCGGCGAGGATGGCGCTCAGGCCAGAACTATCGACATACTTGACTTCGGACAGGTTCAGAATCAGGTTTTTGGTCCCGAGCGCATGCAGGTTTACAAATTCTGCTTTGAGCGTAGGGGAAATACGCGAGTCCAGCTTCTCTTCCAGCAGCTTGACGACGGTGAACTTTTCTTCTACACTTTTTTCGAATCTCATATCGGCTGACGTTAGCGTATGGCTCGCCAAAGATACAGAATCTTCGGCAATCACCCATAGCCCGCAAACGGGCTCAATCAATTATTTCCTCCCGGCCGGCTAGCCGCGCTCGTAATAGCCGCCGTATTCGCTGTCGTCATCGTCATCTTCCGGCAGGTTGAGCATGCCGCTGAGCAGGTCGCGAAACTGCAAACCCGCCTCCAGGGGCTGCTTGCCCAGCAGGGAGAACTCCGCCAGACCATGCAATACAAACTCCATCAGGAGCCAGCGCTGGGCTTTGCTGGCCTTGGGGTAGTAATCGTCCACCAGTTGGCGCAGGCCCGGCACGGCCTTCAGGGCCGCGTGGTAGTCTTTTTCCGGGAGGTCGCTCATCAGGTCCAGCACCTGCCCCCGGCCAAACCACTGCGTGATCTCGCGATAAGGGTTCTGCGGCGCATTGCGCTTGAGTTTTTCCGGATTGGGAAAATGGTCGGCAAAGACCTTGCGGATGGCCTTGCTGATGAGCTTTTGGGCCACGATGGCGGCCCCCTCCTGTTCGCCCTCATACACCAGCTCGATCTTGCCAGTAATGGCGGGGATGACCCCGATCAGGTCGCCGATGCGGGAGTAGCCGCGCGCTTCACCGTTGAGGATGATGCGTCGCTCCACCGCCGAATAGAGGTTTTCGTAAGCCGAGATCGTGAGGCGCGCCGAGACGCCGCTTTTTTCGTCTACATACTCACTGTCTCGCGCCTCAATCGCCACCTGCTCTACGAGCTCGGCCACGATGGGGTCCACCTCGACCAGCTCGGTCTGTTCCGGCGCCAGCCGGGCCTCCTGCCGGGTGATCTGCATAGAGAGCTGCAGCGATTTGGGATAATGGGTGAGAATCTGGCTCTCGATCCGGTCCTTGAGCGGCGTCACGATGGAGCCGCGGTTGGTATAGTCTTCGGGGTTGGCCGTGAAGATGAATTGCACGTCTAGGGGCAGGCGGAGCTGAAAGCCCCGGATCTGGATGTCGCCTTCCTGCAGGATGTTGAACAGGGCCACCTGTATGCGCGGCTGCAGGTCGGGCAGCTCATTGATCACAAACACCCCCCGGTTGGCGCGGGGGATGAGCCCAAAGTGGATCACCCGCTCGTCGGAGTAGGGGAGCTTGAGGGTGGCCGCCTTGATGGGGTCCACATCGCCGATGAGGTCGGCCACGGTCACGTCGGGCGTGGCGAGTTTCTCGACATAGCGCAGGTCGCGCGGCACCCAGCTGATGGGCGTCTCGTCGCCCCGCTCGGCCACGAGGTCCCGCGCAAAGCGGGACAGTGGCTGGAAAGGGTTGTCGTGCAGCTCCGAGCCCGCCACGATGGGGATGAAAGGGTCCATCAGGGCCGTCAGCTGACGGGCGATACGGGTCTTGGCCTGCCCCCGCAGGCCCAGCAGGATCATATTGTGCCGGGAGAGAATGGCCCGCTGCAGGTCCGGAATGACGGTCTGCTCGTACCCGATCACCCCGGGAAACAGGGGCTCCTTGGCCCGCATCTTCCGGATCAGGTTGGCGCGCAGCTCTTCCTTGACCGAGCGGGGCTGGTAGCCGGCGGCCTTGAGCTGTCCCAGGGTGGTAAGGTGGGTAAGTTGGGTGACGTCGATCATAGGTGTATTACAGAATCGTTGAGAGAGCGGGGAAGACGGGCAACAGCGGCTCCGTATTCACCTGAATGGAAAAGCCTTTTGCGGCGGAATTGTTCAGCGGAAGTTAGGGACAAAAAGGAAAAAAGCCGCTCATACCCGGTAATCCGTCCGGGCATTTTGCCGGGCCGCTTTCTTTTGTCTGCGGCATCGGTTTTATTCGCATAGCAACCCGCCCAGCCAGGCCGGGACCTCACCGAAAAAAAGCCTACCACATGCGTCTGTCCGACAAAGTAGCCCTCATCACCGGCGCGAGCGCCGGCATTGGCCGCGAGACGGCCCTCCGTTTCGCTCAAGAGGGCGCGCGCATCGTCGCCGTTGACATCCATGACAAAGAAGGCCTCGCCACCGTCGAGGC
>RFHL01000950.1 GCA_003696875.1 Bacteroidota bacterium
AGCAGGTACAGCGCCAACATCCAGCCACCATACAGGCGGTGAAACTGACTGGCGGCAACCAGCAGCATGAAGACAGCCGCCAGCCAGTAGCCGGTCAGGACCAGGTAGTAGCCGATCTCGGGCGCTTCTCGCTCCCGGCCGCTCACACCCATCACCCGGCCGCGGCGCCAGCCGCGGATACCGAGCCAGAGAAACAGCAGACCAGCCCCAACCAGGGACCATAAAAGCGGGAGGTTTTCTTCCATCTCGTTGTAGATCAGGATGGGACCCTTTTTGCAAAGGTGCAGATTCGCCTCAGATTTTTCCTAACTTTGAACCGCTTTCGTCTAGGGGGGTATGATGCGGGGAAAAGCTTGGTTCTTTTACCTCTGTTCTAATCCTCAGGCATTACCGCTGAATGATTACATGAAAATAGGAAAATTCGGGATTCTAAGAGGTTGGTAAACAGTTAATTTATGTCTCGCCTCTCGCCCTCCTGAACGTAGTGAAGTCCCGCTTGCGGGATCGATTCTGACCTCTGGATTTACATGAATTACACACGGATCAATAACCTTACCGGCTGGGCCGTATTTGGGGTTACCCTGCTGGTCTACCTGCTGACCGTCGCCCCCACAGCGAGCTTTTGGGACTGCGGCGAGTTTATCGCCTGCGCCAACGAGTTGGAGGTCACCCACCCACCCGGCGCGCCGCTCTTCCTGTTGCTGGGGCGCATATTTGCGATGTTTTCCTTCGGAGATGTGACCCGGGTGGCCTTTATGGTCAATCTGCTGAGCGCCATCTCCAGCGCCTTTACGGCGCTCTTCACCTTCTGGACGGTGACGATTCTGGCCCGCAAGGGGCTGGCCAAGAGTGAGATGGATGAGCAAGGCCGCCTCATCGCCGGCATGGCTGCCGGCGTGGTGGCCGGGCTTACCTGTGCCTTTGCCGATTCGATCTGGTTCAATGCCGTCGAGGCCGAGGTCTACGCCCTCAGCTCGTTCTTTACCGCCATCGTGGTGTGGCTCATGTTCAAGTGGGAAGCCCGGGCCGATGAGCCCGACCACCTGCGCTGGATTGTCCTGATCGCCTACATCATGGGGCTCTCCATCGGGGTGCACCTGCTCAACCTGCTTACCATTCCCGCCCTGGCGCTGGTGTATTACTACCGCAAGTTTGACTTCTCCTGGCTGGGCTTCCTGGCGACGATGGCGATCTCGGTCGTCATCCTGGCGGTGGTACAGTATGGCATCATCCAGTATCAATTCAGTATAGCATTGGCCTTTGAGAAGTTCTTTACGGGTACCGTGACCCGAGCTGGCGTGGATCAGGGCGGCCTGGGACTGCCTATGGGGACGGGCGCCCTGGTCTTTGGCCTGTTGGTGCTGGCCGTCCTCGTGGGGCTACTGTTCTATAGCCACCGGCAGCGTAAGGTGGTGCTCAATACCGTGCTGCTTTCCCTGGCGGTCATTCAGATCGGGTTTTCCTCCTACGGGATGATCTTCATTCGCTCCAATGTGAACCCGCCTATTGACATGAACAACCCGGAGAACATCCTTACCTTCCTGAGCTATATGCGGCGTGAGCAGTATGGGGATCGTCCTCTGCTGCGGGGTCCGCTTTACAATGGGCAAGTGGAGCGCGATGCCCGGGGCTATCCGGTGACCAAGGTCAAGGGGATGAAGTACATGAAGGTGGAGGGGATCGACAAATATGTCGAGGATACCGAAGATGTCGACTATGTGTACCGCGATCAGGATGTGGTATGGTTTCCGCGCATGTACAGCCCGGAGCGCTATAACAGTGGCCCCTTTGGCTATGTCAACTATGTGAAGCGCAAAGGGCAGGACCCTAATAGCCCCTATGACGATCGCCCGACCAAGGGCGAGGACTGGCGCTTTTTCTTTGATTATCAGCTGAGCCACATGTATCTCCGCTACTTTATGTGGAACTTTGTGGGGAGGGAAAGTGACATACAGGAAGCTCGCTGGGAGTCGGGTCTGGAGTGGGGCGATGTGACCCGCTTTACGCCGGAAAAGGTGGACAACAAGGCCAAGAACCACTACTACTTCCTGCCGCTTTTCTTTGGCTTGCTGGGGCTTGTCTGGCAAATCTCTGTACGGCGTCGCGACGCGGCGGTGGTGGGGTTGCTCTTCTTCTTTACCGGCGTCGCCATCATCCTCTACCTGAACCAATACCCCTTGCAGCCCCGGGAGCGGGACTATTCCTATGCCGGTTCCTTCCAGACCTTTGCCATGTGGGTAGGGCTGGGTGTACTCTTCCTGGCGGATCTGCTGCGGCGCTATCTGGGAAAAATAACTCCCTGGGTGGCCGGTGGCCTGGCCATGCTGGCCCCTCTCATCATGCTGGCCGAGAACTGGGACGACCACACCCGTAAGGGGCGCTGGATCGATATCGAATTTGCCAAGAACCTGCTCGACAGCTGTGAGGAGGACGCCATCCTGTTTACCGGCGGGGACAATGACACCTTCCCGCTCTGGTATGTACAGGAGGTGGAAGGCTACCGCACCGACGTGCGGGTGGTTAATCTGGAACTGCTGATCTCGGACTGGTACGTAGACCAGCAGCGGGAATCCCAAAACGGGGCCGCACCCCTGCCCCTCAGCCCGCCAGCACTTAGCAGCGCCGGCGACGCCGGCCTCATCCGGCAAGGCTACGCCTCACGCGAGTTTCGCCTGCCGGTCGATAAGGCCGTTGCCATAGAGACGGGCCTCCTGACCCCCGAAGAGGCCGCCCTGGCCGGGGATGAAATGGTCTGGGAATTCCAGGCCCGCGGCAGCAGCCGCAATCCCTACATCCTGCGCAAGGATACCGTCCTCATCGACCTGCTCACGCAGGTCGCCGCCGATGGCTGGCGTCGGCCCATCTACTTCGCCAACACCCAGCCTACCTCCAACTTCCTCAACCTCAACGACTGGTTCCGCTTGGAGGGCCTCGCCTACCGCGTGGTCCCAGTCAAGCGCTCCGATGCTACGCCC
>RFHL01000951.1 GCA_003696875.1 Bacteroidota bacterium
CATTGGATTTAACATGCTAATTACCAGTATTTTATAAATACCAAATTCAAACTTTTCGAAGGGGGAATATTTTTAAAACCCTTCGCACATGATAAAAAAATACATGGAAACTTCTGATTTCGGAAGTAATTGCAGGGGGCGGTTTGGTCTCCAAAAGATGGACGCACAGGCGGGGGCAGAGTCCATTTATCCATCAATTTTCTTAGCTTTGCTCTATGGGAAACTACGTCGTATCGGCACGGAAATACCGGCCTGACACCTTTGCTTCGGTGGTGGGACAGGGGCACGTCACCCAGACGCTCAAGAGCGCCATCCTGATGGATCAGCTCGCGCACGCCTTTCTGTTCTCGGGGCCTCGGGGAGTAGGCAAGACCACCTGTGCCAGGATCCTGGCCAAGGCCATCAATTGTGAGTCTTTGCAGGAAGATGGCGAGCCCTGCAATACCTGTGAGGCCTGCCGCTCCTTCAACGAAGGCAAAAGCATCGTGATCCACGAACTGGATGCCGCCTCCAACAACAGTGTCGATGACATTCGGAACCTGATTGAGCAGACCCGATACGTTCCTGCCAACGGCCGGCGCAGCGTGTACATCATCGACGAGGTGCACATGCTTTCCCAGGCCGCCTTTAATGCCTTCCTAAAGACCCTCGAGGAACCCCCGGCCCATGTGCTGTTTATTCTGGCCACCACCGAGAAGCACAAGATCCTGCCGACGATCCTCTCCCGCTGTCAGAAGTTTGACTTTCGTCGCATCCGGGTCAACGATATTGCCCAGCACCTCGCCCATATCGCCGAGCAGGAGGAAATCGAGGCCGAGTTTGCGGCCCTGCAGCAGATTGCGCTCAAAGCCGACGGAGCCCTGCGCGATGCGTTGAGCCTCTTTGATCAGTTGGCCAGCACCACTGAGGGGGCGCTCACCTTTGCCCAGGTCCTGGAGAACCTCAACATTCTGGACTATGATTACTATTTCCGGGCCCTGGATCTGGTCCGGACCAGGGATCATAGCGGGCTGCTGCTCCTTCTGGACGAGATCATCGCCAAGGGCTTCGAAGCCAAAGACGTGATCGTGGGCCTGACCGAACATATCCGCAATCTGCTGGTGTGCCAGGATCCACAGACTCTGAAACTACTCGAAACCTCGGAGCAGGTGCGGGAGCGTTACGCTACCCAGAGCCAGCAACTCTCGGCTTCCTTTCTGCTCAATGCCTTTCACCTATGCTCGGAGGCCGAGCAGAAAAGCCGTCATGCCAGCCACCCCCGCCTGGTGGTAGAGCTGGTCCTGATCAAGCTGGCCCACTTGGAGACAGCCATCCGCACCGCCAGTCTCCCCCCGGCCGAAACGGCCAAAGGGGAAAAAAAAAAGCCCTAGCTCAGCCTGAGTCGGAGCGCACCGCTGAGTCCAGGCCCCAGGATTTCCCCTCGGAAGAACTGTCCAAGCATGCCCCAGAAAGCCCGGAAAATGGCGTGCAGAGAGAAAAAGAACAGGAGTCCGCAGATCCCGCAGGCCAGC
>RFHL01000952.1 GCA_003696875.1 Bacteroidota bacterium
ATCCAGCACAGCGCCGTGTGCTCGCGCTGCGAACCCGATGAACTGCGCCGGCCGCTGAGACGCCTCCGCCAGCCCGGTGATGGGCAGGGTCGAGGTGTTGGAAGCAAAAATGGCCTGCGGGGGCATGACGGCCTCAGACTCCTGCGTGACCTGCGCTTTGAGCTGCCGGTCTTCAAAGACTGCCTCAATCACCAGCTCACAACCAGCCACTGCGGCCGGATCGGCCGTCGGCTGAATCCGATCCAGCAAAGCCAGCCCCTTTTCTGCCGACATACGGCCTCTTCCTTGCAGTTTTTTTACCAATCGTTCGCTATAATCCTTGCCCCGCTGGGCGGCTTCTTCGCTCACATCCTTCAACACCACCTCAATCCCCGCCTTGGCCGACACATAGGCAATGCCGGCCCCCATCAGACCGGCTCCCAGCACGCCTACTTTTCGGACCGGCTGGTGCGGCACCCCCTCGGGCCGCGCCGCACCCTTGTTGGCCCGATTGATGGCAAAAAAACCGGTGCGAATGATGTTGCGGGCCTCAGGCGAAAAGAGGGCTTTGACGAAGTAGCGGGCCTCGACGGTGGTCGCCCGCTCCATAGGCAGCTGCAAGCCCTCATACACGCAGCTGAGCGCATACTGCGCACCGGGATAGTTTCCCCGGGTCTCCTTGCGCAGCAAGGCGGTACTTGCGGCAAAGGTCTGTACGCCCTTGGGGGTGAGGACGGCCCCACCCGGGATGCGATAGCCTTTCTCATCCCAGGGCTGGGTCGCCCGCCCACCTTCCAGGATATACACACGAGCCGCCGCCATGAGGGCCTCGGGGGTATCCGCCAGGGCATGGATCAGGCCCTTTTTGAGGGCAACCTCCGGCGGAAGTGTCGTCCCCTTGAGGATCATTTGCAGGGCCGGTTCGATGCCCAGCAGGCGCGGCAGACGCTGGGTACCGCCGCTGCCGGGTAGCAGCCCCAACTTGACCTCGGGCAAGCCAATCCGCAACTTCGGGGCCTGCAAGGCAATCCGATGGTGGCACAGGAGCGCCAGCTCGTAGCCTCCACCCAGGGCACTCCCATTGATCGCCGCTACCAGCGGCTTGCCCCCGGTTTCCAGCTCTCGAAACCCCTGGTTGGTGGCTAGCAAACCCTCAAAAATGGCTTGTGGATCGGTCATGCCCAGCATGGCCTTGAGGTCGCCCCCGGCCATAAAGTCCGTTTTGGCCGAGGTCAGGATGATGCCCCTGACGCCAGAATCTGCCAGAGCCTGCCGGCCCGCCTCAATGATCCGGGGCAGGGAGTCCGGGTTCATCAGATTGGTGCGGGAGCCGGCCATGTCGAGGGTGATGGTCGCAATACCCTCGTTGTCAACCGCATAGCGGAGGATTTCGTTTTCGAAAGAAGCCTGTGCCATATAGATGAAAAAGGAGAATCAGAAAAAAAGCCTGTGCTAGACCCGCTCGATGATGGTGGCGATGCCCATGCCACCTCCCACGCAGAGCGTGGCGAGCCCCAGGGCCTTATCCTGCCGTTCCAACTCGTCGAGCAGGGTCCCCAGAATGATGGCGCCGGTGGCCCCCAGGGGGTGCCCCATCGCAATGGCGCCGCCATTGACATTGATGCGGTCGGGCTCAACGTCCAGGTCGCGGATAAAGCGCAAGACCACAGCGGCAAAGGCCTCATTGACCTCAAAGAGGTCGATGTCGCTGACCTGCAGACCCGCCCGGCGCAAGGCCTTGCGGGTGGCGGGGGCCGGCCCGGTGAGCATGATGGTGGGTTCGGTGCCGGTGACGGCAAAGCTGCGGATACGCGCCCGGGGCTTGAGCCCCTGATCGCGCCCCGCCTGTTCGCTGCCGACCAGCAACAGGCCCGCGCCATCGACAATGGCGGAGGAGTTGCCGGCATGATGACGGTGGGCGATGGCCTCCACCTCAGGGTATTTCTGCAGGGCCACATCGTCAAAGCCACCCATTTGTCCCATCATGGCAAAAGAAGGCGGGAGCCCACCGAGGATCTCGACGGTGGTTTCGGGCCGAATGTTCTCGTCCCGGTCTAGGATGGTGAACCCGTTGATGTCACGCACCGGGATGATGGAGCGGGCAAAACGGTCCTCGGCCCAGGCCTGAGCGGCCTTTTGATGAGAAGCCATCCCGAATCGGTCGAGGTCTTCCCGGCTGAAGCCCTCCATGGTGGCGATGAGATCGGCCGAGATGCCCTGGGGCACGAAGTAGTTGGGCATGGCCACGCGCGGGTCCATAAAGATGGCTCCGCCATCGGAGCCCATCTTGATCCGGGACATGGACTCCACCCCACCGGC
>RFHL01000078.1 GCA_003696875.1 Bacteroidota bacterium
CCTTGAGGGGGCGTAGCACGATGCGGCGAAAGGCCATTTCGATCTTGGTCTCTACCGGGCTTTCTTCCTGCATCAGCCGCTCGGCCAGCACGCGTGCGGCCTCCAGTACGAGTGGATCATTGAGCATGGCGAGGGCTTGCAGGGGAGTGTTGGTGCGCAGGCGGCGCACCTCACACTGGTCGCGGTTCGAGGCATCAAACATCAGCATGTGGGGCGGCGGCACGGTGCGCTTGATAAAGGTGTAAAGCCCCCGGCGGTAGAGGTCCTCGCCGTGGTCTTGTAGGTACTCCTGCAGCAGGCCCCGGCCCGAAGTGGCAGCTTTCCACAGCCCGTCGGGCTGGTAGGGTTTCACGCTGGGCCCGCCGATCTCCGGATGCAGCAGGCCGCTGCTGGCGAGTACGTGGTCTCTGACCAGCTCTGCCGGTAGCCGCAGGCGCGGCGCCCGCGCGAGGTAGCGGTTTTCCGGGTCACGGGCCAGCTTGTCGGCCGGCACCTCGGCCGACTGCCGGTAGGTCGCCGACATCACGATCTGCTTCATCATCCGCTTGATGTCCCACCCACTGCGGCGGAAGTCCACCGCGAGCCAGTCCAGCAGCGCCGGGTGGCTGGGGAGGTCGCCTTGCATGCCAAAGTCCCCCACGGTGGGGACGATGCCCCGCCCGAAGACTTCCTGCCACAGCCGGTTGACGTATACCCGCGCGGTAAGGGGGTTGTCCTCGGCGAGCATCCACTGGGCTAGGCCCAGGCGGTTGGGAGCAAAGCGCGTCGTGTCAAAGGCCAGAATGGCCTCGGGGGTGCCGGGTGTGACGAGCTTGCCCTTGGCGTCATAGAGGCCGCGCTCCAGCACATGGGTGGTGCGCATCCCGGCTGAGTCCTGCATGATCATCACCTCCAGCTTCTGGCTGTCCTGTTTGTTGATGAAGTGGAGGATGCCCGCCACGTCCTCATCGGTGATCTCCATGTTGGGAGGATCGGCAAAGGAGGCATCGATGGTGCCGAAAATGCCTTTTTCGGGTACCTGGTCAAAGAAGGCGAAGGTCGAGAAGTAGGCCTCCTGCGGGATGGGGTCGTATTTGTGGTCGTGGCACTTGGCGCATTCGAAGGTGAGCCCCAGAAAGGTCTTGCCGAAGGTATTGGTCCGGTCGGTCACGTACTCAATGCGGTATTCCTCGTCGATGACGCCGCCCTCCTGGGTGATCTTGTGGTTGCGGTTGAAGCCGGTGGCGAGAATGGTCTCCTTGGTGGCGTCGGGGAGCAGGTCACCGGCGAGCTGCCAGGTCAGGAACTGATCGTAAGGATAATTCTCGTTGAAGGCGTGGATCACCCAGTCGCGCCAGGGCCACATGGTGCGCAGGCCGTCGTCCTGGTAGCCGTGAGAGTCGGCGTAGCGGGCGGCATCCAGCCAGTGGATGGCCATTTTCTCCCCATAGTGGGGGCTGGCCAGGAGCTCGTCGACCAGACGCTCATACGCATCGGGACGCGTATCCGCCCGGAAACGCTCCTGCATCTCCAGGCTGGGGGGCAGGCCGGTGAGGTCAAAGCAAAGGCGCTTGAGCAGGTAGGCTTTGCCGGCCTCGGGATTGGGAGACAGCCCTTGCTGCTCCATGCGGGCGAGCACGAAGTGGTCGATCTCGTTGCGGGGCCAGTCTTCGTCCCTGACCTTTGGCAGGGGGGCGGCTACGGGCGGAACAAAGGCCCAGTGGGGCTTGTACTCAGCCCCTTGCTCGATCCAGCGACGCAGGACCTCAATTTCCTGAGCACTCAGGCTCAGGTTGGATTCGGGCGGCGGCATGACCGCCGTGGGGTCGGTGCTGCTGATCCGGTGCCAAACCTCCGAGGCCTGCAGGTCGCCCGGTACGAGGGCATAATGACCAGGGGCCTCCTTCAAGGCTGCGAAGGCCCCCGCCTTGGTGTCGAGGCGCAGGCCGGCCTCGCGCTTGTCGGCGTCCGGGCCGTGGCAGGCAAAGCATTTGTCCGAGAGAATGGGCCGGACGTGAAAATTGAAATCAATCGCGTCCCCGGCGAGGGCATCCTGCCGACCTGTGGGGCCGCAACCCCATAGGAGCAGCAGGCTTCCGGCCATGCTCCAGATCATAGGGCTTAAAACAGCAAGTCGCTTCATCATATGATGATGGCTTGGCTTCACAATGAGAGGTAGGTGCGAAGGGCGTCAGTTGCCAGAGAGAAACATGGTTTCTGCTCGCTTAGGTACGTCCACCCCTTTGGCACAAAAAACCCCAGAATATACTTACATGAGCGCCTTTTCCCAAAAACTACCCAGGAGGGCGGTCGGCAAAAGTCAACATTCCCCTGCAAAATCGACATAAGCTAGTATATTGAGGCGTTTTTCCTGGCCGTAGGTGGTGTGAACCTGCCGGGAAAACATCTTTTCAGGAACGAACCGCTTTGTACCCGACTCTTTGAAACCCCTACTGCTTTATGCCCTCGCAAACGGTTTATGCAGGCGCTGCTCCCTTGCACCAGGATCGTCCCCATATCCAAGGCGAATTTGTCGAAATCGACGGCGCTCCTTTTTTCTGTATCCGGCACTATGACCAGATGCCACCCTTCCTGATGTCCATCGTGAGTGCCTATGACCACTGGATGTTTCTCTCCAGCACGGGTGGGCTGACCGCTGGCCGGAAGGAAGCCGATCAGGCCCTCTTTCCCTACTACACCGATGACAAGCTTCACGACGGTGCTGAGCAGACTGGTAGCAAGACCATTCTGTTGGTAGAGAAGGCCGGGAAGACCTATCTGTGGGAGCCTTTTTCCTCGCGCTACGCCGGGGCCTACCAAGTTGCTCGCAGCTTGTACAAGCACAAGTTTGGCCATCAGGTGATGTTCGAGGAAGAAAATGTCGACCTCGGCCTGACCTTCTCCTACGCCTGGAAAAGCGGTGACCGCTTTGGCTGGGTGCGCGAGGCCAGCCTGCGTCATACCGGTACCGAAGCCGTACAGGTACGGCTGCTCGACGGCGTGCAAAACCTGCTCCCGCCCAGTGTCGGGTCGGCTATGCAGAATGAGCGCAGCAACCTGATGGATGCCTATAAAAAAAGCGAGCTCCTGCCCGAGTCAGGCTTGGGCCTGTTTGCGCTCAGTGCCATCCCGGTAGACAAACCCGAGCCCAGCGAGGCCCTGCGGGCCACCACCGTCTGGAGTACGGGGCTGCCGGGAGCCGGGTATCTGCTCTGCAGCCGGCAAGTAGCCGCCTTCCGTCAGGGACAGGAGATCTCGACTGAGGTGGACATCCGCGCCGCCCGCGGCGCCTATTTCCTCCATACCCACCTGGATCTGGCCCCGGGTGACCAGCAAAACTGGTCCCTGGTCATCGAGGCCCGGCAGGACGGCCGGCAGGTCGCCGACCTTCACCACTGGCTCCAGACGGAGCCCGATCCGGCGGGACAACTCCAGGCCGATATCAATCGGGGCACCGAGCGCCTCGCCGAGATCATCGCCAGCAGCGATGGGTTTCAGCATACGGGGGATACCCTCAGTGGGGCGCGGCATTTCAGCAACGTCCTCTTCAATGTGATGCGGGGCGGGGCCTTCTGGAAAGGCTATTTGCTCCCACGGGCCGACTTCCTGGCCTTCCTCGAAGTCCACAATAAGGCAGAAGCAGCGGCCTGGGGGCCTGCCCTCTCGGGCCTGCCTGAGGAGGTGGACATCCATCAGGTCTGGACTCTGGCGGATACGCCGCAAAGGCGGCGGCTGGCCTATGAGTATCTGCCGCTCTATTTCAGCCGCCGGCACGGGGACCCCAGCCGTCCCTGGAACCGTTTTTCCATCCAGACGCGCGACGATGCCGGCAATCCGCTCCTCTACTTCGAGGGCAATTGGCGCGACATTTTCCAGAACTGGGAAGCTCTGGCCTGGTCTTTCCCGGACTTTACGCCGGCCATGATCGCCAAGTTTGTCAACGCCTCAACGGCCGATGGATACAATCCCTACCGCATCACGCGGGAGGGCATCGACTGGGAAGTCCTCGACCCGGAGGATCCCTGGGCCTTCATTGGCTACTGGGGCGATCACCAGATCATCTACCTTCTCAAGCTGATGGAGGTAGCCTGGGAGCGGGAGCCCGATACCCTACGGCGCATGCTCAGCCAGGCGCACTTCGCCTTTGCGCATGTTCCCTACCGGATTCATGCGTTCGATGCGCTGTTGCAGGACCCCCACGATACCATCGACTTTGATGAGGCCGCCGAGGCCGAGATCGAGCGACGGGTGGCCCAAACGGGGGCCGACGGGAAGCTGCTATGGGATCAGAAGGGCTCGGTCTATCAGGTAACCCTTACAGAGAAGTTGCTCATCACCAGCCTGACCAAGATCAGCAATCTGATCCTCGAAGGGGGGATCTGGATGAACACCCAGCGGCCGGAGTGGAACGACGCCAACAATGCCCTGGTAGGCTATGGGATTTCGGTGGTTACCCTGGCGTATCTGCGTCGTTTTCAGGCCTTTTGTGCCAAGTTGTTTGCGCAGGGCGCCGACCGCTATCCCATCTCGGTGGAGGTAGCCCAATGGTTCCGGCAGACCCTGGCGGCGATTGAAGAATATGCCAGTCGCTTGCCGTGTACCTTCGACGATACCGATCGTATGGCCGCGCTCAGAGCCTGGGGCGAGCCGGCCTCCGCCTACCGGGAGCAGCTATATGCCCGGGGCTTTTCTGGTGAAACGGAGCCCCTGGGCCGGAACGAGTTGCTGCGCTACTTCCGTTTTTCCCAGCAGCTGATTGACCACAGCCTGCAGGCCAATCAGCGTTCCGATAAGCTCTTCCATGCCTACAACCTGTTGCAGGTGAGCGAGGATGGGATGGCCCTGCGGCTGCGCTACCTGTACGAGATGCTGGAAGGACAGGTGGCCGCCCTGAGTGCAGGCCTGCTCTCTCCCGCCGAGGCGGTAGAGGTGCTGGATGCCCTGAAGGGGAGTGCGCTCTTTCGCACGGATCAGTATAGCTATATGCTGTATCCCAACCGGGATTTGCCGCGCTTTACGGAGAAAAACCGCCTGCCGGCCAAGGCCCTGGCCGAGATCCCCCTGCTCCAGCTTATGCACAAAAACGGCGACCATCGCCTGGTGGGGGTGGACCAGCAGGGACAAGCTTATTTCCATGGCAACATCCGAAACGGAAAGGATGTCGCCGCTCGTCTGGATGCCCTGGCCAAAGAGCCAGCCTACCGGGCGCAGGTAGAAGCTTCCCGGCAGGCCATCCTGGATGTGTTCGAGGATATGTTTGACCACGCCTCTTTTACCGGTCGCTCGGGGACCTTCTTCGGGTACGAGGGGTTGGGTAGCATCTATTGGCACATGGTATCCAAGCTGCTGCTGGCCGTGGGCGAAGTCTATTATCAGGCTGTGGAGGCGGGTGCCAGCCGGGAGTTGCGTAGCCAGCTGATTGAGCACTACTACGAGATCCGGGCCGGTATCGGGCTGGACAAGTCGCCGGCCTTGTACGGGGCCTTCCCGACCGATCCCTATTCGCACACCCCGGCCCATGCCGGGGCGCAGCAGCCCGGCATGACCGGGCAGGTCAAGGAAGACATTCTCTCCCGCTGGTTTGAGCTGGGCGTGCGGGTGAAGGGAGGGAGCGTGCAGTTCCTGCCCGCCCTGCTGCGCGAAAGCGAGTTTCTGGATGCCCCCGAGTCCTTTACCTTCTACAACCTGGAGGGAGAAAAAGAGACCCTGACCGTTCCGGCCCGGGGACTGGCCTTCACGTTCTGTCAGGTGCCCGTGGTGTACCGTCTGGGCGAGGAGGAAGGCATCCATCTCTATCTGGCCGGAGGAAGGGAGGAGCGCTTGCCTCGTCTGGTCTTGGGACAGGCGCACAGCCGGGAACTCTTTACCCGCAGCGGCGAGATTCGCCGCATTGAGGTGTACCTGAAACCCCATCTGGAATAAGGAATCGTCCCTGATTCCTCCTTCGAACTTTGTATCTTATGGGCGGCCTGCGGTAGCGGGCCGCCCATAAGGTCTCACAGGCTTCTCCAGGGCCGATCTCGTCTTTCAAGATCTCGCTTCTCGTGTGTAAATACGCCGTCATGCCCTACAAGCCGCATTATGCGTGCTTTGGCTGTCGCAAGGCTTTCAAGCGGCGGCGCTGGGCCGATATATTCGGCGATACCAAGGGGGAATCCCTACCGGCGCGCTGCCCGGATTGCGGGCAGCCCATGGCCGACATGGGCCTCGACTTCGAGGCCCCGAAGCGCAGCGATCGCAAGGCCTGGGCGCATCTGGCCAGCCTCTATGCTTCGGGTATCACCTTTCACAGCTGCGGTTGCAGCGGGCCAGGTTTTATCCCCCGCGATCAGGCCGAGCATGTAGCCTTTTTGCAGGAAAAGCTGGTCCAGTATGTCGAGCAGAAGCGCTATTGGCTGACCCTCGGCTCCGATGGGACCGAGCAGGACCCTGTAGCGCGGATGCAGGTGCCCCGTGAACTGGTGCGGGGCACCCGCAAGCGGCCGGAGGTGGACCCGGCCGAGGCGGTGGCCTATTGGGCCGGGCGGATTGCGGCGGTGGAGGCGCGGTTCGGGACTTTGGAGGGCTAGTGCTGCCTACGGAAAGGGCGGGGGATTTGCCTCTAGCTGGGCTTCGGTGAGGCTATGCATATGAAACGCCTGCCATTCGGAGCTCAGGAAGCGAAAACGCCCAATGCCAATATCACCGTTGGTCGTCCATTGATCCCACTCGGCGGTCAGGCTCTCCCAATAGTCGGCTCCGGCACTGAGCATGAGGCGTGCTTCTGGATCTGGTGCCATGACCGGACTTTCTCCAATCAGACGGGCCTCAATGGCAACCCATACGCCGGCGATATCCGTCGGGTCTATGGACACCCGTCCTCCGGCCGACCAGAAGTGAAAGTTGTAACCTGCCTTCATGGCCACGGGCAGTCCCCCGCCAGGCTCGACCCGCAAACTGGCGGGCAGGTTTTCATCGTTTTGAAAATCGAGAGCGTAGTGGGCTCCCTCTATGCGGGTGGTATCTACCCAGCGATGCCAACTGTCGTCGCTATGGCTAGGTACCAGGCCTGAATCCTGCCGATATGGACCCGGGAATCTGGTAACAAGGGGGCCTGATCGGCCAGATATACCTGGCCCCAGGGGATCATGGCGGTCCAGTCAGCGGGGGGCTCATTTCCCCAGGCAAGGCGAGGACCATAGAACCAATCTATGGTGGTCGGAACCCCTTCCGGAGAAGCGGCATGAGGTCTTTGCATGTCGTCCCGGAGGTCGGATAGTTGGATGGATCCGGGTGAACAGGAAAACCTGGCGGCTCAATTTCCGGAACAGGTGGCGGCCTTGAAGGCGAAAATGGCGGCTTTTGAAGCGGCGATCGCGCCGCTGCCAGCCATGCAGAAATAGGGTTACGTGCCCCAGCCCTGGCGGTGCATCTTGCGCATCAGCTTGAGAGCCCAGTCGTAATGACTGGCGGTGGCAGAGATCAGGTAGGCAGCCAGGGAAGTGCTCCCGGTCCAGGGATAGTGCTTTTTGGTGAAAAGCTCAGCCTCGCTATGGGCCTCGATGAGGGCATGCGTCTGGCCATGCGTCTGCTCAAACAAGGTACGAATCTCTGGCAGGGGACGCTCGTGGTAGCGGGCCCAAATCTCCCGGTTCAGGGCGGGGGTGTCCTTCCAAGTATAGCCCGGGTCGGGCATGGCAGGCTTTTGGCCGGCCATGCCTGTCTCGTACCACCCCAGCATCATGAGATGCCAGTGGTGCAGATGGGCCAGGATGTCCCGAATGTTGCGGTTGAGGGTGCCGGCGGGGAAGTCGGTCTGCTGGAGTTCAGGAGACAGGCCATCTACAAAAGCCAGCAGCTTTTGGTACTGGGCCTGGCTTTGCTGCCGAAGTTCGACTTTTGATTGAGGGCGAGGCATGGGGTAGGGGCGAGGTGGATGGATCGGTAAAAGGTACACAGAAATATTCCAAGATGATTTTTTCGTACCTTTCCTCCTTCTACTTTTCGCTGAATGGTCGCTTCGCTGAATGGTCGCTGTGCTATGCCTGCTTTTCGCTTGTTGCTAGGTTTGGGGATCTTTTTCCTATGCGGGTCCAAGGGACTCTTTGCTCAACTTTCTCCCGACTCCCTGTATGCGCGGGGGCAGGCTCTCTATGATGAGGGGGCCTACGAAGAATCTCTGCCCTGGCTCGAGGAGGCCGCACAGGGCTATCTGGCGGCCCGTCGCTGGGAGGTCTGGACCGATGTCCTGAGTGCACAAGCCGGCAGCTTTGCCGGGCTGGGTCGCTATGAAGATGTGGCCCCCATCCTGAAAGCGGCCATCGATACGCTGGTGCAGCATCTGGGCGAAGACCACAAGTTAGTCGGCAGCGTGTGCAATGACCTGGGATCCATCTACGCCTCGCTGGAAGACTGCGAGGCGGCCATGCCCTATCTGCAGCGGGCGGTGGCGATCCGTCGCAAGACGCTCGCGCCAGACAACCCGAGCCTCGGAACCACCTTGATCAACCTTTCGACCTGTGCCGAGCATTCCGAAGGCCTGGAAGCCTCGAACCGCTACTTGGAAGAAGCCCTGGAAATCTGGAAGCAAGCCTACGGACCGGATGACCACCGCCTGGCCAAAATCTACAACAACCTGGGTTGGAACCACGGCCAGCTCGGCCTCTTTGACGAGCAGCTGGCATACTACCTGCGGGTGGTCGAGTTGCGGGAAAAAGGCCTGGACTCCCTGCACCCCCTGCTGGCGGGCAGCTACATCAACCTGGGCATCGCCTACTACTGGCGCGGCTACTATACCGAGGCCTTGGCTTATACCCAAAAAGCCGAAGCCGTCTACCAGCACAACACCAACAAAAATCCCTATCGGCTGGCCCAGATTTACAACAACTACGCCGCAGTCTACGACGGCTTCAACGACCTCTCCAAGGCACGGACCTATCTCTGGCAACTGCTGGATATTGATATCATCCATTCGGGCAAAGACCATTTTTACGTGGGGGTTTCCTATTACAACCTGGCCGACCACTATGCCAAGAGCGGCGAGTATGCCGAGGCTTTGAAGTATGTTCAGAATGCCTTGCGGATTTTTAGGCCACTGGCGGAGGGCGAACAGGGCTCCTACCAACTCAATCTGGCCAAGGCCCTCACCCGGGCGGGAGAGATCTACCATGCTCTGGGCGAGACCGATGCGGCGCTGGAAATGATCCGGCAGGCCGAGCAGGCCTTCTCGGCCTCGGGCAGCACCCGGGGCAACATCATCAGCAGCCTGTCCAACTTGCAGGCCGAGGTATATGAGGATCTGGGTCAGGTCCCGACCGCGAGGTCCATTCTGGCCGAGGCGGTGGATTTCTGGGGTCAAAACCCCCGCGCTGCCGAAGGCTATCTTGCGCTGGGGGCGCTGGAGCTCCGGCAAGGGCGGCCCGAGGCCGCCCAGGCGGCCTTTGATGCGGCGGCGGCCGTACTCACTGCGGCGGGGCAGAGTGAGGAAGACCCCCAGATGCTCAAGGTGCTGGCCGGGCAGGCCGAGGCTCGCTACCGGGAAGGAGCCGCCCCCTCGGCGGCCCTGGCCGAGGCGCTGGCGATCAGCCAGCGTGCCGCTACCTTGATCGCCGCCTGGCGGCGGCGAGGGTATACCCCCGAGGCCCAGGCCCAGCAGTTGCAAGAAGCCGCCCGGATTTACGAACTGGGGATCCACGCGGCCTGGGCGCTCTATCAGCTGGACCCACAGCGCTCCTGGCTGGAGCAGGCCTTTCACCTCTCCGAGCAGGGCAAAGCCACGCTCCTTTATCAGGGCCTGCGGCAGGGTGACGCCCTGCGCACGGGAGACATTCCGCAGACTACCCTCGAAAAAGAGCGCCAACTGCGCCTGGATCGAGCCTTTTACCAGCGCAAGGTTTACGAAGCGACTGAAGCCGATAGCTTGAGACTCAAGCGCTGGCGGGCGCAGCTGTTCCAACTAAACCGGGATTATGAGGCGCTGATCGCTGAGATCGAGGCTAGCTATC
>RFHL01000079.1 GCA_003696875.1 Bacteroidota bacterium
CTATATAAGGCTGAAAATGGTACTCCGGATAACCATGCTCCTGCCGCTGGTTGCGTTGATAGCCCAGGTTCAGGTTCAGGTACTGCCGCCCCAGGAATACCAGTTGGTTGTAGATCACCTTGGTATGCCGCACGGCCTGGTACGGCAGGTCGCGGTCCCGGCGATTGCCGTCGCGGGTGAGCGCATAGGCCCGCGGTGCCCCGATGGCACCGGGAAAAATTCCGGCTTCCAGCCGGTATTGTCGGAAGGTGAGCCGGCTCAGGCCCCAGGCCCGGCGTTGCCCTACGCCCAGGTGCAAGCTTTGCTCGCGACCACTGGTATTTTTGAGATAGCCGTCGTAGATGGGCAGGACAAAGGTCTGATACACAAAGCTATCGGCGGGTACGCGATAGTCCCCGAAGTCCTGTGCGCTGTAGCGCGCCTGTAGCCAGCGATCATTGCCGTTGACGGCCAGCATGGCCGACCCGGCCACATGCTGGTTATTGCTTTTGTACAGCCCCTGCACCTCCCCGAGCAGGTGGTGGGCCGGTGGGGGGGGCGCTGGCATCAGGTTGATCGCGCCCCCGAGGGCATCGGAGCCATACTGCAGGGAGGCTGGCCCCTTGACGATCTCCACCCGCTCCACCCCAAAGGGGTCGAGCTCGAGGCCGTGGTCCATCCCCCACTGCTGCCCCTCCTGCTTGACCCCCAGGTCATTGACCACCACCCGGTTGGCCGAGAGCCCCCGGATCACGGGCTTGGCGATGCCTACGCCGATGTTGATGGCATCGAGGCCCGGCAGCTGGCCCAGGCTGTTGACAAAGGTGCCGCGCAGGTCCCGGGCCAGGGCCTCCGCGCCCAGGTGGCTGGTCGATAGCGTCGCTTCCTGCTTGGCGTGGGCTTCGGTGATCTGCACCGCCGCCAGGGTCATCGGCTCAAGGTGGAAATGCAGGGCTCGGGGGCGCCGCAACGGCAGCTGTACCTCCATGGAGTCCGGCTGGTAGCCAGCCATAGAGGCGGACAAGGCATAGCGACCCGGCCGCAGGCCCGGAAACACAAAGCGTCCTGCGGAGTCGCTCAGGGTGTAGAGGGAATCCGGACTTAGCAGAATGCGTACCGCCGGCAAGGGATGGTCGTATTCGTCGTAGACCAGGCCCTGTAGACTATGCTGGGCATTGAGGGGAGTAGATACCATCCCCGAAATAAGGCAGAGAAGGAGCGGGGCAAAAATGAGGCGACCTTTGCGGGGGGCCAGACGGGAAGCGATCATAGAAATATTGTTCGCTGCTTTTGCAACATTGTTGCAAAAATAGCTATTTTTGTCCGTATGAAGAAACAAAGTCTTTTCCCGTCTTTAATGTTTGTTATCCTCCTCCTGGGGGGATGGACCGGGTGCAAGCAAGAGGTGGACGTCACGGCACCTGAAGCCGTATTTACCCTGCAAAGCCCCCTGCCTGTGACTGATACCGTTTGTGGCAGCCTGGAGCCAGGCGTGTTTCGGATGACGAGTGGCGACACGCTCGCCCTGGACATCACCTTTCGTGACGATGAGGGCCTGGCCCAGTACAAGGTGGACATTCACAGCAATTTTGACTGCCACGGCCACGCCAATAAAACCGAGGACTGGAGCTATCTGGCGATCGAACCCCTTAGTGGACAGGAGCAGGCTGTGCAGGTTCGCCTTCCGGTTCCGGCTACCGTCACCGCCGGGGCCTATCATTTTCAGATTCAGGTGCTGGATTTGGCGGGCAATACCAATCCTGACTTGGGCTTCTTCTCCATTCTGGTCCAAAATGGGGCAGATACGCTTGCGCCTGCTATCGATCTGAGCAGCCCGACCGGCAGTAGCCTCACCCTCGCGCGCGGGAGCGCGCTGGAACTGGAGGGTACGGTCTCCGACAATGCCGACCTGGGCAGCGGCGGCAACGGTAAGCTTACGCTCTTTTACCGGGACGAAAGCTCCGGAAACAGCTTTGAGGCCCTCTCCGAGGCCTTTCCGGCTGGTACCGGGGGCACATACCCCTTTACGTTGAGTTTTGTGGTCCCCCAGACCCTCATTCCCGGTGCGTACACCTTTACCCTCCGGGCCTTTGACGGGGTCAATAACCCCAGCGCTCCCCACCGCATCGCGGTGCAAGTGACGCCCTGACAAGGCGTTGGGGGATAGGCCTCGACAGAGCTTATTGCAGCTGCGCCCAGTGTGCAGGGGTGAAATCAGAGAGCTGCCGCAGTTTGAGGTCGGCGATTACAAAACGCGGGTCGTTTTGCAGGGCGGCCTCGGGGACGGCGATGGTCTTCATCTTCGCCGCCTTGGCGGCGAGGAGGCCATTGAAGGAGTCCTCAATGGCCAGGCAGCGTGTAGGCGGCACGCCCAGCCGCTCGGCTGTGGTCAGGTAGATGGCCGGATGTGGCTTGCCATAGGCCTCATGCTCCGCAGAGCAAGTCACCTCAAAGGCGTCATGTAGGTCCAGCTTATCCAGTACCGCCTCGATCACCCGTTCGGCCGAGGAGGTAGCCAGTGCAATGCGTAGCCCTTTTTGCCGAAAAGCATAGATGATGCCCGGAATCCCCGGCAGGGGATGGCCCCGTTCCCGGATCAGCCGGGTAACTTCTGCCAGCACCCGCTCGACGACCTCAGCCTGAGAAGGGCCGTCCCAGGGCGTTTGTTCGTAGAGAATGTCGATCACCTCATCGACCCGGATACCCATGGTCGCCACCACGCGCTCCTCCGAGACGGTCAGACCCAGCCCGGCCATCACCCGCATGAGGGCCTCGCGCCAGTAGGGTTCAGAGTCCAGCAGGACGCCGTCCATGTCAAAGATTGCGGCTTCGATCATGGCGTGGGTGGGGTCAGGGGGGGGAGTTTGTCGGCTTTCTCCTCAAAAACCGCGACTGCGTCAAAGGCTTCGGCTTTGGCCCCGACCCGCAGAATGCGGATGCTCACGATGGTGTCGTTGGGCTGGATTTTATAGAGGGTGCGCAGATTGCGGTTTACGTAGCCAAAGACGCTGTGCACATTATCCAGCCAGGGGGTAGCCTTGTGGGTGATGAAGAATTGGCTGCCATTGGTATGGCGGCCTGAGTTGGCCATGGAGAGGGTGCCGGCGGTGTTGTGCTTGAGCTGGGGATTGAATTCATCCTGAAAGCGATAGCCGGGATTGCCCAGCCCGACCAGGCTGCTATCGCCACCGGGGAGCGTATTGGGGTCCCCTCCTTGCACCATAAAATCGGGGATGACCCGGTGAAAGGTCATGCCGTCGTAATAGGGCTCGCCCAAAGGTTTGATGGTGTTTTCCATCTTCCCTTCGACCAGGGCGACAAAATTGGCTACGGTCAGGGGCACGCGCTCATACTCCAGGCGAGCGAGCAGGTCGCCGCGGTTGGTGGTGATGTGGGCGTAGATGCCCTCGGGCAGCTGGGCCGTGATGTCTTGAGCTGAGTTCGAGGCGGCAGGTCCGCAGCCCAGCAGGGCCAGCATCATGAAAATGGGAAAGAGAAGGCTTCGCATAGTTGTTCGCAGATTTGAGTCGCAGGCCAAATCTACGAAAGCCGACAGAGGTCGCCAAGGACAACTTAGGACTGAGCGGGGCGAGCGGGTTTCTCGGGCCTGGGGGAATTCGGCTGGCAACAGCAGGGCGGGGTCTGCTTGTCTTCGGGAGGAGGAGCCGGTTCTTTGGGATCTTCAACCGGTGTCTGGATTTGGACGGCTTTGGTCTTGCTGGGAGGGGCCTGGTACAGATGGACAAAGGGCGTAATCACCTGATGGCGCCCGGTCGCCGGCAGGCGCTGGGCCTGGGTCTCCGGACACAGACCCGGCCAGGACAGAAGGCCTGTCAAGAGCAGGAAAAGCAGTGTGCGTATCAGAAAAACCATGTGCCAAACAATCGGTGGAGTGTATGTCCTGTATACTGAAATCCTACCCGGGAGTTGGGGCGGGAGCGGCACCTTTCGCCTAACGACCCGACTTTCTCGACCAAGCCCCGAACCGGCTCGACATCCGGATTGCGCATATGTGGAGGCCTTCGTAGCTTGAAGGATTCTCTGGCTGAGTTGTCGACGCTGTATGCGCATGCGCTTTCTCTATATCGCCGTTCATGTCCTCATATGGGGTGGCCTGGGGTTTATCCTGGCCCCGCTGCCGCTGGGCCTGGGCTTGTTTCAGATCTCGCTCTTTGAGCCCGCCGATACCCTGCCCTTTTTCCTGTACGGGATGCTCCTCAACGGGGGTATGTTCTATGCCTACGCCCATTTGGCCTTGCCGCGGTTCGTAAGAACGAAAGCCCCTTCATACCTGTTTCTGACCAATGTGGCTTTCCTGACGGGCTTTGTTCTACTGGAAAGCACCTTCGATTTTTTTTATATGAAAGGGGTCTATCTCGCCGGGGGCTACGATCGGGACTGGACGGCCTTTGGCGAGTGGGTGACGACCAATCTGGTCATTACCGGGGCGTTTATGCTGGCGGCCAATTTCTATGGCTTTACCTTTGGTTGGTTCAAGAGCCAACAACAACAACGGGAACTGGAGCAGGCCAAGCTCCAGGCGGAGCTGTCGGCCCTCAAACATCAGATCAACCCGCATTTTTTGTTTAACATCCTCAACGGACTCTACGGGCTGGCTTTTCGAAACGACGACGAGGCCACCGCCGAGGGCATCGCCAAGCTGTCGCAGATGATGCGCTACCTGCTCTATGAGTCCAACGATGCCCAGGTTCCGCTGGAGCAGGAGATTTTGTATCTTGAGAACTACATCGACCTGCAAAAACTCCGCCTCAATGAGGCTACCCGGGTGCATTTCCGGGTGGAAGGGGACACCACCGGCAAGCAGATTGTGCCTATGATTCTGATTCCTTTCGTGGAAAACGCCTTCAAGCATGGCATCAGCTCGGTGCGGCCTGCTGAGATTGTCATCGCGCTCCACTTGAAGGACCGGCAACTGGTCTTCCAGGTCGAGAACCCCATCCAGCGGCCCGAGGCTTCACCCCATGGCCCCGTCGGGGGGATCGGCCTGCAAAACGTCCGCCAACGACTAGCGTTGCTATACCCTGACGCCTATCGGCTGGAAGCTGGAGCCATCGCAGGCCGCTACATTGTGAACCTTACCTTGCACCTATGATTCTGCGTGCCATCGCCATTGACGACGAACCCCTGGCTCTGGAAGTGATCCAGCGCTTTGCGGGCAAGACGCCCTCCCTGGAGCTGATCGCTACCTTCGAGAACCCCATTGCTGCCGCGGAATTTCTCCAGCAGGAAGTCGTAGACCTCGTGTTTCTCGACATCCAGATGCCGGACCTGAGCGGGATCCAGTTTTTGCAGACGATCGCCCAACGGCCGCTGGTCATCTTCACGACGGCTTATTCGCAGTATGCCGTCAATAGCTACGAACTAGATGCCGTCGACTATTTGCTCAAGCCCATCCTTTTTGACCGTTTTATGAAGGCGGTCAACAAGGCCTTACGGCAGTATGCCGCCCAGCAAGGAGGCGCGGGGAGCCGCAGCGAAGAGGGCGATGAGAGCGGGCATGACTACCTGTTTATCAAGTCCGATACCCGGTACTTTAAGGTCAATCACGCCGATATCCTCTACATTGAAGGGATGCGCGATTACATTGCCGTGCATACCCCCAAGCAAAAGATTCTGACCCTGATGAGCATGACCAACATGCTCAAGCGCCTGCCGGATGAGGACTTTATGCGGGTGCACAAGTCGTACATCATCGGGCTCAATCACATCACCCTGATCCAGCACAACCGCGTGCTGATCGGCGAGCGGGAGATTCCCATCTCCAATTCCTACAAGGAGGCCTTTCTGGCCTTTGTGGAGTCGCGGACCGAATAAAAAAGCCGATGGTCTCCTGGGAGACCACCGGTAGGCATAGAGAAGGGGGCGGCTGGTAGATCAGGAAAAGACCCTTTTCAGCGCGCCCTTAAAGTGCTCATAGGCTTCGCCCAGCTCCTCACTGATTTCGTCCCACTTGTCCTCGGCTTCTTCGCCTTTTACTTCGATTTTCTTTTTCATCCCAGAGATCTTGTCCTTCAGCTCGGACCGCAGGCTTTCCAGTTCATCGTGGGCGTCGGCCACCCCCAGGCTGAAGTGAAGTCGGAGCAGGTCTAGCCGGGTTTTGAAGCCCTCGGCCCGGTCTTTAAAGGCCCTGGCCCATTCCCCGGTTTTCTGTTCGCCCCGCTCCTGCAGTTTCTCGTAGGCGCTATTCGCCTCGTGGAGCTTGGTTTCCAGGTTCTTCCGCTGGGTTTCAAAGGCGTCTTGGGTCTCGGCCCTGCCCAGGGCCAATTGGACCTTGAGTTCGTCCAGCTTGGTGCGCAGGGGTTGGGTTTTTTCGCCCAGCTCAGAATTTTCCAGCGAGCTGGTCATGTCTTCGATAAAATGAGAAAGTTTGGCCTTTTGCTTTTCGAAGGCCTCTACGTATTCCTCTTCGCCCAGAGAGATGGTGATATCCAGGTCGTCCAATTCCTTGGACCAGTCTTCCATGAATTTATTCATTGCAATATGGTTGGGTTGATAAATGGTATATGAATCTGGCGGCGGCCAGGAAGCCACCTCCTTAAAATGTAGGAAGATTTTGCGGTTTTGCCAAGATGGGATCAATCGTGCCGGCTGCCCGCCCGAAACACGAGCAGGGGGACCCGGGTGTGAAACAACACCTCCTCCGTCAGGCTCGGGTCAAAGAGGCGCTTAAAGAGGCTGCGCCGGTGGGTGGTCATGGCCAGCAGATCAATGTTGGCCTGCTCGGTATAGGCATCCAGGGCCCGGAACATGTTGCCACTGTCGAGGATGGTCGTCTCCAGGGGGTAGAGGCGATGGGGGGCACTCAGATGGGTTTTGAGCTGCTCTGTAAGCCGGTGTTGCTCGGCTTCAGACAGGCTGTCGGTGCCTTCGTCGGCGATGTGGACCACCTCGATCTGAGGTTGCAGCGCGCGGAAGAGGTGAAAGAGATCGTCTATGGCCGGCCCGTCGGCCGGGTCAAAGGCCGAGGCATAGAGACACCGGCGGATGCCGTGGAAGTTGGCACCTGAGGGCACCGCCAAAACCGGCACCGGTGCCTGTTCCAGGATGTGATTGGCATGGCTACCTACAAAGATCCGGTACGCCAGGCTACGTGGCTTGATCCCCAGAATGAGGAGTGAGGCCCCGCGCTGCGCGATTTCGTGTAGCACCTCGGCGGCGACCTCCCCGCTGCGGAGTCCCTGGCTGATAGGAATTGTGAGCCCCAATTGCTGGGCCTTGTGCCGGAGCTCCGTGATCAACTGGCCCATTTTCTCCTGTGCATGCTCGTAGGTGGGATCCTGTTCATGCTCGTTGCCCATCGGGTGGGGCGAATGTGCCGGGCCGGATACGACATGAAGCAGGTGCAGGTTCAGAGGGAGCACCTGGGCTAGCCGCAAGGCATAATGACAGGCATGGGCCGAGGCCGCCGAAAAGTCAGTAGGGATGAGGACGTGCTTCATGGACAAGGGAGAAGGAAGGGTTCAGCTTTGCAAGGGAAGGGTCAGGATCGGTATGTCGGCGCGCTGGAGGATATGGGAGGTAGAGCGAGGTTGAAACCAGCGGGCGATGAGGCTGCGCCTGCGGGGACACAAGACCAGCAGGTGGATGTCGTGCTCATGGGCAAAGGTTTTCAGGCCTACGGCAAGGGCCTGGCCACGCAGGACCTTATAGTGCATCCTGGGCAGCGGTCCCGCGCCTTCCACCATCTCCCGCAGCTCGGCCTCGATATCCGAGGCCGGGTCGGAAAAGTACCCATCCGAGGCGGGTTCAATCACATGCACACAGTGGGTATCATAGGTCAGAGGCTGAAACAAAGCCCTCAGGCGCAGGATGTTTTGGCGCACCTGAGCCTCGAAGTCCGAGGCGTAGAGCAGATGCTCCAGCCGGGGCTGGTGAGGCGCCTGCTCCGGGATCACCAGTACTGGTACCGGGGATTGCAGGATGATGCGTTCCGACACGCTACCCAGAAGCCATTTTTCGATGCCTCCGCGGCCCCGGCGCCCCACGACCACCAGGTCGGGGGCCGTTTCGCGCACGTACTGTAGCAACTGGGAGGCGGGAGCCCCGGTCAGATTGGTTTCCGAGATTTCCGGGATGGGCAGGCCATCTGCCTGGGCATAGAACTCCATCAGGTCGCGCACCGATTCCAGGGGAGGGGGGCCGTTGAGTGGTGAGGAGCCACTCTCGCTGAGCCGGGAGTCCTCCGGATCTACGTGGACCAGTTCCAGCTTGGCACCGGTTTTGGCACTGAAAAAAAGCCCGTATCGAGCCGCATGTAAGGCGGATTCCGAAAAGTCGACGGCGACGAGGATCTTATCCATGGGAAGAAAGCATTGGGCAGGTGGGCGACAAGGCCACGAAAAAAGGTAGCGATTTTTCCGGGAAAGCCGCAACCGGAACCCCGGCCACTAGCTAAAAAGGCGGATATTATCCTGGGTGCGGCTGTAATGGCTCATCAGATTGAGATAGCGCTGACAGTTGGTCAGGGCGCGTTCCAGGTGTTTGGGGTCAGGCGCCAAGCGGGCTTGGAGGGCATGCACCTTTGCCCGGACAAAGGCCCGGTACCATTTGAAATATTGATATAGGGGCTTTACATGGGGGGAGAAGGGATACCCTTCGGGCAGGAGGGCTTTGAGAAAAACCGTTTCCAGCTCTGGATGCCCCTGCGCACAGAAGTCCATCCCCAGAAAGGCGGCTTCATCCAAAAGGTCGAGTTGCCGCATGGCAGGGCTGAACTCCAAGCAATCGAAGACAGTGGGGCGGGGTTTCAGGAAAATGTTGGCGCTGTGGAGGTCTCCGTGGAGGTCTCGCACCCAGCCCTCCTGTTGTCGGAGGGCCATGAGGGGGAGGAGACGGCGACCGGCCTGTCGGCCGGCCCAGAGTGAGGCCTGGGTCTGCTGCACCAGGCGGGTGCCCAGATACTGCCCCAGAAAGGGCAGCAGATGTCCCAGCCCCTGAAAGCGGTGGGCGGCAGGAGGCTGGGGCGACACCCGGACCTCGGGGGCCTGGGCAAAGAACGCCCGGTGCTGCGCACCGAGTTGGGCGATGGCCTGGGGACTCACAGCCCCCCGGCGCAGGGCTACATCTAGTTGGTCCTGCGGGTCATAGCGGCGCATCTTGACCGAGTAGTCACAGACCGGCCCCTCGGGGCCGCCGATGACCGGTCCGGCCGGAGTCTGCCGGACGGGTACCACCGACAGGTACATCTCCGGCGCCAGGCGCCGGTTGAGACGGAGTTCTTCCTGGCATAAGTGCCGCCGCGCCGCCAGGCTGGCGGTGTCTAGAAAGTCAAAGCGGACGGGCTTTTTGATCTTGTAGGCAAAGTCCCCTCGGAGGAGCACCCACGAGATGTGGGTCTCAATCAGCTGGGGCCGGTCACTGGGGTCGGCCACGCGCAGGAGCTGTTGGATGTCCGTGGCTTTCATCGGTAGATAAGCCGTCCTGCCCCCTTAGGCGCCCGAAGGCTGGTGCAGGTAGGTGAGGGTTTCTTCCAGCATGGCCACGGGCTTGAGTTGGCCCGTGTCCAGGACCAGGTGGGGCGCCTCCAGGGCTTCGTAGCTTTGCTTCAGCCGGAGATATACCTGGAAATCAGCCTCACTGAAACCACGCTGAGCCAGCATACGCTGGCGAATCAGAGGCTCAGGCGCCCGCAGCTCAATGAGCCGCAGCGGGCGGTTGAGCCGGGTAGCGAGCTGAGCCACCGCCTGCCGGAGGTGGCGCTGGGAAAAGGTCGCGTCCAGAATGACTGTCCGGCTAAAGGCCAGCAACTCCTCCGCTTCGTCCAGCATCATCTGATAGATCGAAAAGCGACTACTGGCATCATACCTGCCCAGCATCCCCTCGCGATTGCGGATGGCGTCGGTGCTCAGATGTGGCGCATCCAGGTAGTCTGAGAGTTGCTTGGCAAAGGTGCTCTTGCCGGTTCCTGGAAGGCCAAATATCGTTATAATCATGGGTGCCAGTATATGATACATTCCAAGGTGCCTTTTTTTCGTTGCCTCTACCATGCAATCGGTCAGCCCGGTAGATGATTTTACACAAGTGGGCTGGCCTGGCCCTGCTTGGAAATACCTTGCCTGCTGCTATCTTTCCGGAAACCAATGATCTTCTTTCCTATGTTAGAAACCGGACAGACCTACGAACAGACCTTTTCTTACACCCAAGAGGAGGTTGAAGCTTTCGCCCGTATCAGCGGTGACCACAATCCCATTCACCTGGACGCAGAGTATGCGGCGGGCACCCCTTTCAAGCGGCCGATTATCCACGGTTTTCTGGGGGCCAGCGTCTTCTCCCGGATCCTGGGGACGGCCTTTCCCGGAGAAGGCACCATTTACCTCAAGCAGGAAATGCAGTTTAAGCGGCCCATGTATGTGGACACGGTATACAAGGCAATCCTGACGGTAGAGGAGGTGCAGCCAGCCCGGCATCGGGCTCGGATCGCCACCCAGGTGGTGCAGGCCGATACCGGCAAGGTGGTCGTTGATGGCTTCGCCGAGGTGATGAACGCAGAGCGGATCTAGGTTTTCCGGCCAGCTTGAGGTGGTTTTTGTCAATATGGCAAAGCTTGCCGGTGTATTTATGTCATATTGGCATATTTTTCCCGTTGGTACAGGCCTTGATACAGGAGGGAGAAGCCGGATTGAACAAACCACCGGCCCTCTTCCTCTCACATCAACCAACCAACATACAATGAATATGATGCTCCGCACTGCCCCCGTCTGGTCTCCCTGGGACCGCTTTGTCACCCCTGCCCACCGGGTACACCGTCGCCCCGAGGCAAGCCCTTCTACTTTCCGTCCCGCTGCCAACATCCGTCGTGAAGCGGAGGCCTATGTTCTGACGCTGGCCGTCCCGGGCCGGCAGAAGGAAGACTTTCGCCTGGAACTGGATCAGGATACCCTGGTGGTCCGGGGCGAAGGCAAGGATCTGGACGGGACCTATACCCGCCGGGAATTCTCCCTGGAATCTTTCGAGCGTCGCTTCCGGCTGGCCGATAACATTGATACCGGCGCCGTAGCGGCTACCTATACCGATGGGCTGCTGCGCATCACCCTGCCGCTCAAGGCCGAGGCGCAGCCCCAAACCCGCGAGATCACCATCGCATAGCAGGGCATGGATGCCCCTCCGGGTATGGTGCGCTCCCCAACAGGGAGCGCACCAATTTTTTATGGGCATCCGCATATACCTGATGCCCCATTTGCGTATAATGGCAGCAGGAATTCGTATCATTTTCATGAAGGTCACCTTTTCTTC
>RFHL01000953.1 GCA_003696875.1 Bacteroidota bacterium
CCCCGGGGATAAGGGGGGTCAAAGGCTGTGGAAGACTGTGGACAACAGTATTCCGGCGTGAAACCGCAATAAAAGTACAGGCCAATAGGCTGCTGATATTGAAAAAGGAATGGAGTGACATGGACGCGAAGCTCCTGCCTGCGTCCCTGTCGTGGAAAAATTCCAGCGTTTTGTCCACAACGCGCGGCGCAGCGTCAATGCTCCCGCCGTCAGGCCGGAAGGCGGAGGGAAAAATGGCGTTTCGGGGGCTGATCTGCGTTGATTCCGCGGCGCGCTTGGGTCAAAGTCTAGTCGCGGTGGGGCGCACCAGGCATCTTCTGGAAAATCAGCCGGAAAGCGTCGGATTCTGTCGCCAGCCGATCCTGTTGTAATCGACACTGGACCAAAGAGGGGGTGTCTAACCGTTCCGGACCCGTTGCGGGGGCTTTATGATCGCGGTCCGTGAATAACGGCACAACACAGAAAAGCACTGCCAGTCGGAGACGATTGGCAGTGCTTTTTGTTTGGCGGGCTGTCTGATGTCGCACCGGGGCGAAAGGGACGCCGGCCGACCGGTCGCAACAGGCGGTGCGGAAATGGCGCCAGCGCCCCCGCGAAAGCCTGTCCGGAGAACACCAACGGCCCGCCGATCGGCGCCGAGGGGACCGCGCCATTGCTCCGCACACTTACCGAAAAATGTACAAAATGCGTTTTCCGATTCGAAAGGTGGGGGTAAATTCCACAGACTTGCTGCACTGCAGCATGCTTTTTTGCCTTTTTTCTGCCCTCAGTGCGGCGGATTTCCGCCATTTTTCAAATCTCAACAAATCGTAAATTTGTTTCGACCTTAGGGGAATTGACCCTATCCCCTAAAGCGTCTTGCATGGCAGGCAGACAGCCCTCGTTGGCTAACTGGGAGGGAGGATCGTTCCCACGTTCCTCTTTTTTCGGGTTGTCTTATGTTCAATCAGGGGGAGACGTGACCCATGGATAAAGTGACTTGGCTCTTTATCTTCGTCGCTCTGTATTGGGCTTATTGCATCTACTGGGGTGTCCGGGGTGCGATGACGTCCAAGACAGCGAGCGACTACTTCATCGCGGGGCGCGGCATCTCGCTCTGGGTATTTGTGCTGGCCGCTACGGCCACATCATTCTCAGGGTGGACCTTTATGGGCCATCCCGGCCTGCTTTACCGGGATGGATTCCAATATGCCTATGCCTC
>RFHL01000080.1 GCA_003696875.1 Bacteroidota bacterium
ATTTTTTGAGCGTTACTAAAGACCTTCTGGCCCTTTCGCAAGGGGAGTTTTCTGCCTGGTGTGCCTCAAGGGTTTTTTTCAGGATGTTGCTCCCTGTTTGTGCTCAATGTGGGCAAATGGCGAAATTCTTTTACCTTCGGCCCATGATTGCCTGGTTAGAAGTACAGCATCCCGTGGTTCAGGCCCTTTTGGCCACCCTTTTTACCTGGGGGGTTACGGCCCTCGGAGCGTCTCTGGTCTTCTTTTTCAAGCGCATCAACCGCAAGGTTCTCGACGGTATGATGGGCTTTGCTGCTGGTGTCATGATCGCTGCCAGCTTTTGGTCCTTGCTCAATCCCGCCATAGAAATGGCGGAGCAGATGGGTCAGACCGCCTGGTTATCAGCGGCCTTGGGTTTCATGCTCGGCGGGGTCTTCATCTGGAGCATCGACCGCATCCTGCCTCACCTGCACGTCGGCTTCCCCCGCGAGCAGGCCGAGGGGATTAACACCAGCTGGCATCGCAGCATCTTGCTGGTGCTGGCCATCACCCTGCACAACATCCCCGAGGGATTGGCGGTTGGGGTGGCCTTCGGGGCCGTGGCCGCCGGCCTGCCGTCGGCGAGCTTCGCCGCTGCCTTGGCCCTCGCCATAGGGATCGGCATCCAGAACTTTCCCGAAGGCGCTTCTGTGGCCCTGCCCTTACGCCGGGAGGGCTTTTCCCGCTGGAAAAGCTTCACCTACGGACAACTCTCTGGCGTGGTAGAGCCCATCGCCGGGATGATCGGCGCCTTCGCCGTGATGCAGGTGCAGCCGCTCTTGCCCTACGCCCTTTCTTTTGCCGCTGGGGCCATGATTTTTGTCGTGGTGGAGGAGCTCATCCCTGAGTCCCAGCTCAATCAGCATACCGACATCGCCACCCTGGGAGCGATGGGCGGCTTTACGGTCATGATGATTTTGGACGTAGCCCTGGGTTAGGCCTGGGCCTTGCGGGCCGCCCACTGCCGGGCGTCCATGCGATAGGTCAGAATGTCCACCATCTGGCCGCCTACGCGGCCGGCATCGTGCTGGATGTCTTCCCACCCAAAGCCGAGGCGCTCGGCGATGGCCCGGGAGGCCTCATTGCCGGTGGCAACCTTGATCAGAATCTGCTCCACTCCCTGCGCCTCAAAAAGATAGTCCACACA
>RFHL01000954.1 GCA_003696875.1 Bacteroidota bacterium
CTTGAAAAGGTAACCATAGAACGACTCATTTTCAGCCAATTTAAGCCTTTATAGACTTTTACCTAGTTTTCAATATTTTTTGAGCGTTACTTAAGCTACGCTACGCCGAAAGAAACACACTTTGGACTACCTCAACAAGAGCTAACTCTTTCACGACTGAGAAAATCGTTCCTTTGAATCAAGTATCATTTCACCTTCAGTGGTCCGATAAATGGGGGGAACCTCACCTTCATTAGCCGGGCGTGGGCTACCATAGTGGCTACGATTTTTCTTATGTTTGGGGAAAACCGCTCCCATGTCCCTCACCGCTGCTATGCTTGCCCGGCTCCGCGAAGAAATGGCCCACCTGGGCCTCTTTGCGTATGTTTTGCCCCGGACTGATCCCCACCAGAGCGAATACCTCGCTCCCCACTGGGAGACGTTGGCCTGGCTTACCGGCTTTACCGGCTCCGCCGGTACGGCAGTGGTTACCGCCGACTTTGCCGGGGTATGGACGGACTCCCGCTATTTTCTGCAAGCCGAAACCCAGTTGGAAGGCAGCGGCTATACCCTGGTGAAACTGGGGGTACCCCACACCCCGGAGTTTATTGACTGGCTGGCCGAAAACTGCCCGGAGGGCAGTCGGGTAGGCATCGATTTTGCCCTCATTTCCGTCAGCCGGATGAGTCAGCTTCAGGAGCGTCTGGAGCCCCTGGGGATTACCCTGGAGGACACCGACGAGCTGGCTGCCCGTCTCTGGGAAAGTCGTCCACCTTTGCCCACGGCACCGGTCCGTCTCTTCCCGGTGGAACGGGCAGGCCTCAGCCGGGACGACAAGCTCGGCCTCCTCCGCGAGGATATGGCCCAGCAAAAAGTGGACTATGTGCTGCTGAGCGCCCTGGATGAGATCGCCTGGCTGGCCAATCTCCGCGGGGCGGACATCCCCTATAACCCGGTAGCCGTGGCCTATGCCCTGATCGGGCAGGAGACGGCCACGCTCTTTGTGGCCCCGGACAAGCTCACCGCCGACATGCGGGCGGCCCTGACCGCCGACGGCGGCTGGCACACCTTACCCTATGAGCAGTTCATGCCCCATCTCGCCGGCCTGCCGGCCGGCAGCCGGGTCCATCTGGACCCGGCCCGCACCGCCTATGCCCTCCGGCAAGCGCTGCCCGAAGGCGTTCAGGTACGCAAAGGCCTGAACCTCACCGCCCCCCGCAAGGCCCGCAAACACGTCGTTGAGATCGAACACATCCGCCGGACCATGATCAAGGACGGCGTCGCCATGGTGCGCTTCCTCTATTGGCTGTCCCGAAACATCGGCGAGATCCGCATCACCGAGTTGAGTGCCGAGGCCAAGCTGGAGGCCTTTCGCCGGGAGCAGCCCGGCTATGTGGGCCCGAGTTTCCGCACCATCGCAGGGTATCAGGGCCACGGGGCCATCGTGCATTATGCGGCCAGCGAAGAATCGAACGCCGAGCTCCGGCCCGAAGGGATCTTCCTCCTGGACTCCGGCGGTCAGTACGAA
>RFHL01000955.1 GCA_003696875.1 Bacteroidota bacterium
GGGAAGTGGGGAAGTAGGGAAGTGGGGAAGTGGGAAAAGAGTGAAGTCGGGAAGTGGGGCACTTTGCCCTGCCGGGAAGCCGGAGCAGAGGGGCTTTCGAACCGGATTGCCGAAGCGTAAGGGGGCAGGCTGCTCTGGGGGAGTGGCTACTCTCCCAACCCATACCGGGGCCTTGCGTATGAGTAGGGAAGTTACTCAAAAAGGTAAATTTGTCTTGGGACCGGTTTTCAATCCTGAAAAAATGGCAGTAATTTGCCCAAGGTACAGAAATTGCCATTTGAACAACCTGGCTTCGTAACAAATACGAAACTGACGGGTTTTCCAAGCAATACATTTTTGCGGCGACCAGCGCCGAAGCGATTCCCCTCCTATGGCAGACAATCAAAACGACCGTAAGACGCCCCGTAATAACAACAATATTTACTGGATCTATGTAGTCGTTCTCGCCTTTTTCATCATCGGTACCTTCATGGTGGGCAGCACGCCCCGCACCAAGGAGATCTATTTTACCGACTTCGAAGAGATCTGGCAAGAAGGCTATCTGGACCACATCGTGGTGGTGAATGGAACCGAAGTTCAGGTATTTCTGAACGACAAAGGCCGCGAGTGGGCGAGTACCGAAAAGAAGCAGTCCCTGAGCGAGACGGGGCCACATTACAACATGAAGGTTTCCTCCGCAGATGCCTTCGCGACCTACCTCAATGAGCATGCGGGCGACATCCGCTATAAGGTCGAAAATCAGACTCGCTGGGGCGAAGTCCTCCAGTTTCTCGTGCCGATTGCGATTCTGGTAGCGCTATGGTTCTTCTTCATGCGCCGCATGGGTGCGGGGGGGGCTGGTGGCCAGATTTTCAACATCGGCAAGAGCCGCGCCAACCTCTACGACAAGGAAAACAAGGTCAATGTGACCTTCAATGATGTTGCTGGCCTGGAAGAGGCCAAGGAAGAGGTGCAGGAGGTGGTCGAATTCCTCAAGAATCCTCAGAAATTTACCAAGCTCGGCGGCCACATCCCCAAAGGGGTGCTGCTCGTAGGCCCGCCCGGGACTGGTAAGACCCTGCTGGCCAAGGCCGTAGCCGGAGAGGCCAAGGTACCCTTTTTCTCCCTCAGTGGGTCCGACTTCGTCGAAATGTTTGTCGGGGTAGGGGCCGCGCGGGTGCGCGACCTCTTCAAGCAGGCCAAGGAGAAGGCACCCTGTATCATCTTCATTGATGAGATTGATGCCGTGGGGCGCAGCCGGGGCCGCATGAATATGACCGGCGGCAACGACGAGCGTGAAAACACCCTCAACCAGCTCCTCGTGGAGATGGATGGCTTTAACAGTGACACCGGGGTGATCATCATGGCCGCCACCAACCGGCCCGACGTACTGGACCCCGCCCTGCTGCGGGCCGGCCGGTTTGACCGGCAGATCGGCGTCGATCGCCCCGACATCAAGGGGCGCGAGGCGATCTTCAAGGTCCACCTCAAGAAACTCACCCTCGGTGAGGATGTCGACGTGCAGAAGCTCGCTTCGCAAACTCCCGGCTTTGTCGGGGCCGACATCATGAATGTCTGTAACGAGGCCGCCCTCATCGCCGCCCGGAAAAACAAGAAGGCCGTCGGCATGGACGACTTTCAGGATGCCATCGACCGGCAGATCGGAGGCCTTGAAAAGAAAAACAAGCTCATTCAGCCGGATGAAAAACGCATCATCGCCTATCACGAAGCAGGAC
>RFHL01000081.1 GCA_003696875.1 Bacteroidota bacterium
GCGCATACATAGGGTGCAGGCTTAGGATTCCCCCAAGAATGAAGAAAAGTAGTCGATGCCCCATAAAGCAAGGTTTTTATCCAGAAACAAATCTGAAGGCCTGTAAAGATTCAACGGACAAAGTCCGGTGGGGTTATGCCGCCTCACCCAAGGCCAGAAACAGGCCGGCGGCGATCAGGGCCCCCAGGCAGGGGCCGATGACCGGTACCCAGGCATAGCCCCAATCGCTGTCACGCTTGGCCGTCAGGGGCAGCAGCGCGTGCACAATCCGCGGCCCGAGGTCGCGGGCGGGATTGATGGCGTAGCCTGTAGGGCCGCCCAGAGAGAGGCCAATCCCGAAAACCAGCAAACCAACCGGTAGGGCGCCCAGCGCGCCGAGGCCGATCTTGGCTCCATCCAGGCCGGGGGCCTCCATCTCAGGCCCCGCGATGTAGAGGACCGCAAAGACGAGCACAAAGGTGCCAATAATCTCAGCCACCAGGTTCCAGGGCAGGCTACGGATCGCCGGCGCGGTACAAAAGGACGCCATCTGGGCATCGCCGTCCTCGGCGATGGCATAGTGCGGTTTGTACATAAGCCAAACGGCCAGTTGCCCCGCCATAGCCCCCAGCATCTGGGCCAGGACAAAGGCTGGGACCTGCCCCCATTCAAAGAGGCCTGAGGCCGCCAGCCCCAGCGTGACGGCGGGGTTGAGGTGCGCGCCACTGTAGTCCATCGTCACAAATACCGCCACAAACACCGCCAGCCCCCAGGCCGCCGTGATGACAATCCAGCCACCGTCGTGGCCTTTGGTGCGGGGGAGGAGCACATTGGCTACCCCCCCATTGCCCAACAGAATGAGCAAAAAGGTTCCGAGAATTTCCGCTACAAATGGAGACATAGAAGATAGGGATTGAGTAGTAGGTAGTCAGGTCAGGCATTGGCCTGAACCAGGGGGTGGCCACGCTCGGCCAATTCGGCGATCAGGCTGGCGACCAGCCCCGTCCAGCCAGTTTGGTGGGAAGCCCCGAGGCCGGTGCCATTGTCGCCATGAAAATACTCATAAAACAGAATATGGTCCCGGAAGTGCGGGTCATCCTGAAACTTTTCCTTTTGCCCAAAGGCAGGCCGCTTCCCCTCATCGTCTCGCAGGAAAATGCGTACCAAGCGGGCAGATAGCTCGTCGGCGATCTTCTCCAGGGTGAGTAATTCTCCCGAGCCTTCGGGATATTCCACTTTAAAATCCGGGCCATAATACCGCTGAAAGCCTCTTAGCGCATCAATCAACAGGTAATTCATGGGAAACCAGACGGGCCCGCGCCAGTTGGAATTCCCCCCAAACATGTAGCTGTCGGACTCAGCCGGCAGATAGCTGACCGAGAAAGTATGCTCGCCCGCATCGAAGGTGTAGGGGTGCTCGGCATGGAAGCGGGAGAGCGCCCGGATGCCAAAAGGAGACAAGAACTCCTCCTGATCCAGCATGCGCCGCAGAATGCACTTCATCCGGTGGCCCCGCAGCAGCGACAGCAGGTGAGTATCCTGCTTGCCCAGTTCCCGCCAGCGGGAAACCAGGGCCGCCAGGTCAGGCCGGTACTCCAGAAACCAATCCATGCGGGCCTGAAAGTCGGGCACCGTTTTGAGGACATCATCATCCAGAATCTCGACGGCTGCCAGCGGTAGCAGGCCCACCAGAGAGCGAACTTTCAGGGGCACCTTTTCGTCAGAGGGCAGGTTGAGGACATCGTAGAAAAACTCGTCTTCCTCATCCCACAGGCTGATGCCGGCATCCCCGAGGTTGGTCATGGCCCCGGCGATGTAGAGAAAATGCTCGAAAAATTTCGTCGCTGTCCCCTGATAAACCGGGTTCTCCTCCGCCAGTTCGAGGGCAATCCGCATCAGGTTGAGGCTGTAGAGGGCCATCCAGCCGGTGGCATCGGCCTGCTCCAGGTAGCCGCCGGTGGGCAGCTCGGAGCTCCGGTCAAAGACCCCGATGTTGTCCAGTCCCAGAAAGCCCCCCTGGAAGATGTTGTTTCCTTCGTGGTCCTTGCGGTTGATCCACCAGGTGAAATTGAGCAGCAGCTTATGGAA
>RFHL01000956.1 GCA_003696875.1 Bacteroidota bacterium
AGCTTGAAAAGGTAACCATAGAACGACTCATTTTCAGCCAATTTAAGCCTTTATAGACTTTTACCTAGTTTTCAATTTCAATGGGAAACAACCCACATGCCCGAGCCGATGGCTTATACGAAATCCTCAAAAAGCCCCCTTCCTTTCCAAGAGAGGGGGTTGGGGGTGAGTTCTTTCTCTACTCTGACATCTGACATCTGACATCTGACATCTGACGTCTTTCATCTGACTTCTCTCCTTCTCTCATCGCGACCCACTCCCCAGCAGCGCATAGACCGCAAAGGAGGCCAGCCAATGCTCACCCTCGTAATTGCCATCGGCAATATGAGGCAGCGTAGCTTCGATATGCCTGCGCGCCAGCGCGCGCAGGCTCCCCGCTTCCACACTCCCCGCCGGCAGGCGGCCGGCGATCTGCTGCATACACCAGGCCCGGCTCAGGTTGAGCCCATCGAGGTGCACCAGCTTGCCGTCGGTGCGGTCGCTCACCGTCGCCGGCGTTCGCAGCGTCGCCGGCAGGCCCGGCAGGAAGGCTCCATACCAGCCCGCAAAGGCCTCGCCTTCCAGCACCCGCGCCATCAGATTGGCTTCCTCCAGGCAGGGCGAGAGAAAGTCGGCCCCGTTGGGCTCCCAGTCCGCCGGGCAGCCCTGGTCCATGCCATAGTACTGCAGCGCCGATTCCCGGATCTGCGCCTGCAGCGCCGCCAGCCCCCGATAGGCCGCATAGTCCCAGGCCATGCTCAGCCCAAAGGCCGTATTGGTGTGCTCGCCCACCCGGATCGGGTACACCTGCCGCGGCAGGAAGTCCAGGTAGAGCGCCGCCACCGTATCCGCCAGGGGCCGCAAGGCCTCTCCCCAGCGCTGCGCCTGTGCATCCTCCGTCCAGCTTTCCAGCTCCAGGGCCAACTGTAGCAGCCAGGCCCAGCCATACATCCGCTCAAAGCCCTTGCGGCCCGGCGCCTGCAGATAGGCGATCTCCCCGGCGATATGCGCCGGTTGCAGGTTCTCCTCCAGCTTACGGCGGATCTCCGCCGCCTCGGGCAGCTGCGGAAAAGCCCGCAGCAGGCGCACCAGCATCCAGTGCCCATGCACCGCCGAGTGCCAGTCAAAGCAGCCGTAGAAGGCCGGATGCAGCTGCTGCGGCGTCTGCGCATCGCTGCTGTCATTCAGCACATGGCTGATCTTGTTGGGGTAGGGCTGTTGCAGGCACTTCAGGGCCAGCCCGGCCAGATGCGAGGCGCCCGCCTCGGTCAGGGCCAGCGATCCCGTCTGCGGGTCGCGGCGCAGCATATCCTCCGGAGCCTGCCCCCGCACCGTCAGGGGCAACAGCAGGAT
>RFHL01000957.1 GCA_003696875.1 Bacteroidota bacterium
AAAAAGCGTCATGCCTCATCTCCGTGCTCATTTTTGCATCTTCTCTGATCTCAATTGATCAGCCGCAGGTCATAAAAGCCCAGGGCTTCGAGGGCCTCACTGCCGGCGTCGGGCACCTTGACCATAATGACCGTCCCGGTCGGGCAATGACAGGCCTCACAGCTAGCCGCGTCGCCGGTATTCAAGTCCACCGAAATATCTTCCACAGTGACACCTTGCGCCTCCAGATAAGTCTGTACCCGCGCAGCGAGGTCTTCATCTGTGATATCCTGCCAGGGATCCATGCACTTGGTTTCGGCATAGGCATGGGTAAAGGGCTCAGGTACTACATCGATCTGTTCGCACGCGACCAGGGAGATGAGAAGCAGAGAGAAGAACAGCGTGAATAAGCGCATCATGATTAGGGTTAAGGGGTAGTGGATGATTTACAGCAAAGACGCCCTCCGCCCGACAAACGCTGCCGATATCTGTTCAGGATCAATATGCGTGTCGATTCTGTGAGCAGACGTGTCGCAGGCTAACTAAAGCGGTCCGGTGTTTTCCGGGGCGGGCTGAGCCAAAGCCTATCCCCTTTCTATCCTTTTCCTCACCTCACATGTCCCGGCCAGACAAGCGACATTCTTCCCGGGAATTTGCTACCTTGAGGACAGGCACTATACCTTTGCCGCAAGGCTTCCGGCTGCGAACTGCAGCTGCCTGATTTCATTCTATGGGCATTTTGCGCTTTGTGTACCGACTCTTCCGGGATGCCATCCTCAAGTTTACGGAGGATAAGGCCTTCAAGCATGGCGCAGCCATCTCGTACTATACCATTTTTTCGCTCCCGGCCATCCTGATCATCATCATCAATCTGGCTGGCATGTGGCTGGGCGAAGAGGCCGTCAAGGAAGAACTCCTCAATCAGATTGACCGCTTTATAGGCCCGGACAGTGCCCGGCAAATCGCGGCCATGATCACCGGCCTGCGCACCGACAACAACTCCTTCTGGGCCACTCTGCTGGGGATCGGCACGCTGATCTTCGGGGCGACCGGGGTATTCTACACTTTGCAGGACTCGCTCAATACCCTATGGCGTATCCCAGATAAGCTCAAGGGGGGCAGCTGGCTCAAGCTGATTCTGGACCGGGTCCTCTCTCTCGCCATGGTGTTCACCCTCGGCTTTATCCTGCTGGTGTCCATGGTCCTGCAAACCTTGATCGTCGCCATCAACACCTTGATCCGCAACCTGAGTGAGAGCTTTGTGGAGTTGATGGACGAAATGGCCCCCGGCTTTTCGCATGTCGTCAGGCAGATCGACTTCATCTTCTGGACGGCCTACAGCCTGGACCTACTGGTCACGCTCACCATCATCACCCTGGTATTTGCCCTGATCTTCCGCTTTTTGCCGGCTGCGCGCCTGCGCTGGCGCGATGTGTGGCTAGGCTCCTTCCTGACGGCGGTCCTCTTTACCATCGGCCGGGCGCTGATCAGCTGGTACATTGGCAACAGCAACATCACCAGCACCTACGGGGCAGCAGGCTCCATCGTACTCATCCTGGCCTGGGTGTTTTACTCCTCGCTCATCTTTTTGCTGGGGGCAGAGCTGATCTACGTCTACTGCGATATGCAAGGTCGGGAGATCCAGCCGGCCCGCTTTGTGGTCAGCATCACCGACCAGCCGCTACGGCGGCTGCGGCTGGCCTGGTTGCGCCTGTTGCGGCGCTGGCGCCGCTGGCAGGCGCGTAGGAACATAAAAGCTGAGGTGTCCTCTTCGCCAAAACCCAGCCAGTCAGAAGCCCTGCCCACCAACCAAGAGGAAAAGGCCTGATCTTCTCTCCTAAAGCCCTATCTTCACTCCATGCTTCAAGACCCTCGCCGGCGGGCGCTTATTCAGATCCTCTTGGTCTTGCTGACGGCCGTGACGCTGCTCATGAGCGGAGCCGAGTTGCGTACCGGCCAATCAGCCCTGGCCCAACTCGACCTTGCCGGCTGGCTGGCTGGCCTGCCCTATGCGCTGGCGCTCTTCTCCTTCATCACGGTGCATGAGTTTGGGCATTTTCTCACCGCCCGCTACCACCGGGTGCGCACCACCTGGCCCTTTTACTTGCCGCTTTACCTGCCTGGCTTTTTCAATATCGGCACGTTGGGGGCGGTCATCATGCTGCGGGAGCAGCCCTGGAGCACACGCAAGTACTTTGACATCGGCATTGCCGGCCCGCTGGCCGGCTTTGTGGTTTCTATTGGACTACTGATCTACGGCTTCTCGCATCTGCCCGACCCGGACGCCTACATCCTGGAGCTGCATCCGGAATATGTCGAGCAGTTTGGCGGTGTGCCCGATGTCGACACTATGCGGGCTTTCCAGGCTGAGGAAGGCTTTCCGAGTCTCTGGATCGGCACCAACCTGCTGTACGAGTTCTTCGCCCGGGTGATCCCGGCTGATCCGGGGCGGGTGCCCCCACCCTTTGAGATGATGCATTACCCCTTCCTCTTCACGGGCTTTCTCACCCTCTTCTTCACGGCGCTCAACCTGCTGCCGGTGGGGCAGTTGGATGGAGGCCATGTAATCTACGGCATGTTTGGCCGGCAGCGGGCCGGGGTGGTGGCCCGTATCACGCTGGGGGTGCTCCTGCTCGTGGGCGGCACAGGCCTGGTAGATTGGCAGCAACCGGGGCCCTCGACGATCTTTGCCTGGCTGCTGTACCTGCCGCTGCTCTACTACGTCTCCAAGCCAGTCCTGAGACTACATCGCACCCAAGACCGCCTGTTGGCGGTCCTGGGTTTTTGTGTGCTGCAGGGCCTGCTCAAGCTGGGGTTCCCGGCCTGGAACCCGCAGGGACTATGGCTCATCTACAGCCTCATGCTGGTCCGGGTGGTCAAACTCGACCATCCCCCCGCCTACTACGAAGCCCGGGTATCGCCTTCGCGCCAGGCCTTGGGATGGCTGGCCATTCTGATTTTTGTCCTGAGCATCACCCCGGCGCCGCTGACCCTGGAGGGCATGCCCCCGGCCGACTGGCGCGCCGAGTGGCAGGAGCTACTTGGCTGGTTGTGGGGGTAGGTGTGCAGCCCTTTCGGAACGCCCAATCCTCCCGCTCACTCAGAACCCAAAACGTTCAAGGAAGATGCTTCGCCCTCTTAGGCATCTTCCCCATTCACCTGATGGTAGATCTTGCCAGCATTGGCGAGGATCTTGGTGAAGCCTTTCACATCTTCCCCCGTCCAGGCCTTGTTCATCTCGCCGTAGGTACCAAACTTGGCCGACATCAGGTCATGGGGCGAGCGAATGCCGAGCAGGTCAAAGCGATGGGGCGCGAGGCGCACCCGTACGTCGCCACTTACCTTGGCCTGGGTATCGGTCAGGAAGGTTTCGATGTTGCGCATCACAGGATCGAGGTATTGCCCTTCGTGCAGCAACATGCCGTACCAGTTGGCAAGTTGTTCCTTCCAATAGAGTTGCCACTTGGAGAGGGTGTGCTTTTCTAGCAGATGGTGCGCCTTGATCAGGATCAGAGGCGCCGCCGCCTCAAAGCCTACCCGGCCCTTGATGCCGATGATGGTGTCGCCGACGTGGATGTCGCGGCCGATGGCGTAGGGGGCAGCGAGCGCCTCCAGGGCGCGGATGGCCTCTACGGGATGGGCATATGCCTCGCCATTGATGGCGGTGGGCTCTCCCTGGGTATACGTGATCACCACTTCTTCGCTGCTATCCGCCTGAAGGGGAGTGGGATAGGCCTCATCCGGGAGGTATTCCCAGGCATTGAGGGTCTCCTTGCCTCCGACTGAAGTACCCCACAGCCCTTTATTGATCGAATAGGTGGACTTGGAGAAGTCCATATCTACCCCCCGCTCCTGCAGGTAGGCGATTTCGGCCTCGCGGCTCAGTTGCAGGTCCCGGATGGGAGTGATCACTTCGATCTCCGGGGCCATGGTATCGAAAACCAGGTCAAAGCGGACCTGATCATTACCAGCCCCGGTGCTGCCGTGGGCGATGTAGCCCGCCCCGACTTCCTGCGCATAGCGCACAATGGCCACTGCCTGAAACACCCTTTCGGCGCTCACTGAGAGCGGATAGGTGTTGTTTTTCAGTACATTGCCAAAGATGAGGTAGCGAATACACTGCTCATAATACTCCCTGACCACGTCCAGGACCCGAAAAGAGGCGACCCCCAGGATATGGGCACGGTCTTCGATGGCTTGCAGCTCTTCGGGGGAGAAGCCCCCCGTGTTGACAATGGCAGCGTGGACCTCCAGGCCTTTTTCTTCGCTCAGATGCTTGACGCAAAAAGAGGTGTCGAGACCGCCTGAATAGGCGAGGACTACTTTGGGCATGAGAGAGGGGTTGAGAAAAGTAAGACAGAAAGGAATACGGCTCAGACATCAGAGGCCTTCTGGGCTTCCTTGCCAAAGATGTTTTCCCGGATACGTTGTAAGAGGGTATTGGAGCGACGCTTGCGCAGGTGGGCCTTGAAGCGCTCCCAGCGCTGCTCCAGGTCGCCTTCCCGCTGCTTGGCCGCGGCTTCATCTTCCGCCCGCTTGCGGGCATTTTTGGCTTCCTCGCTGGCAGGATCGTAGAGCATCCCCGTACAGAGGCAAAGCTTACGCTCATTGCGGGTCAGGATGTCGTAGTTGGGACAAGACTGGCAGCCCTTCCAGAAGACCTCATCGGTCGTCAGCTCGGAAAAGGTTACCGGCCGGTAGCCCAGGTCCGAGTTGATCTTCATCACCGGCAGGCTGGTGGTGATCCCGAAGAGTTTGGCTTCCGGGTATTTTTTCCGCGACAGTTCGAAGGCCTTGGCCTTGATCTGCCGGGCGAGGCCATACTTGCGATAGTCAGGGGCCACGATCAGGCCCGAGTTGGCGACGTAGCGGTTGTGATCCCAGGTTTCGATATAGCAAAAGCCAGCCAAGTCTTCTCCCGCCAGGGCGATGACGGCCTTCCCCTCTTCCATCTTCCGGCGCACATACTCCGGCTCCCGCTTGGCGATCCCGGTCCCCCGAGCCTTGGCGGCCTCCTCAATCAGGGTACAGATGGCAGCAGCATAGGGATAATGCCGCGTATCAGCGACGAAAATTTGAATGTCCATAGGTGCAAAAGCGGAAATGAAAGCGATAAAATAGCCGAAAAGCAGCCAGATAGGCTGCATGGCAGGTACCCGGATGTAAAAAGGATCAGACCAGACA
>RFHL01000958.1 GCA_003696875.1 Bacteroidota bacterium
ACAGTCGATTATAGAATAGTCTTTCTCCGCTTATCCAAAACTCACGGTATATTATCCACTTCAAAAAACATAGTCGTTTTTAGATGCTTTCAAACTCGAAATATCCCTACTCTGCTTCGCGCGCGAATTGCGCCTTTTTAGCATAAAAAGGAAATGCCTGATCAGGCTAGCCAAAAGCATAGGCGCCTGTAACCTTTCCAAAGGTTACAGGCGCGAATAAGGTTCGGATGGAGGGATATGGGGCCAATAGGCCCTCTGCCCTGGGCTCAGGGATTATGAGCGGCTACCCGGGCCGAGGAATCCGAAGTCGGCAGTACATAGGGACTCAGATCTTCAATCAGGCGCTGGGTCCGCAGCTCCACCCCCGGCCGTACCATGTGATACGGAAAGTTGAACATCACCGAATCAGGCATGATATAACGCTCTGGTGTCCCCAAAATGGGAATCCCCGTTCCCTCCAGTAAGTCGGCCACAGCCATGATCTCAGCTCGGCAATTGTTAAATGACCTTTCCTCTGTCCCCGGATAGGTCAGGTACAGGTGCGCACCGACCGATTCGACATGTTTCGCAAAGGCCTGCAAATCCTTTACGACTGACCGGTTCATTTCCTCCCTGGAAATCTGGCGAAAAGGAGCGAAGTGCTGCGGCTCTCGATCCCAATGCACATCCACGTCCCCGTAGGTGTTGAAGGCATGCCGGCTCACAATGTCATCCATGTTTCGGCGCCGATATTCTGTGGGCAAAAAACGGCTGAGGGCATACCGAGGCACCGAGGAGTAAATGTTACGCCACTGCTCCCAGGAAAGATCCCAAGGGCTGAGATGGTCCACATCCATCGCCGAGTACAACAGAAATTTCTGTCCATAGGCAAAGTTTCCGTAGAAATGCTGATACTCAGGCGAAAGTACCACCACATCTCCTTCACGCACGTAGGGCGCGACCGATTCCATCATATATACCAGCCCCAACTCGTACGTGACCGCCGTATTCACCGGATTCAGGCCCAGGCCCTCCTGCAGCATCCGGGAATCGATCCCGTAGCTGGCGTTGGAGCCCCCCACGATGATTAGGCGCGGCCCCGGTACATGCTCAAGCAGCGAGTCCTTCTGCACCTTGGCAAAGACCATGGAATCCTGGATGCGCGGCGGGGTCGGGAGCATCATCCCTACCAGCAAGAGCAATAAGAACCCCAGGCCAAAGCCAAATGTCTTTATCAGCAACGTTCGCATCTCAAATCACCTTTAGAATTGGAAGTACACAAACTGCTGCGGGGGCACTTCGGACAAGAAAATGAAAATGAAAATCGCATAGTAGAAGGACCAGCGCGCCACCACCGGCAATTTGCCGCCGATGTTTTGCAGGGCATAAGCGCCCTCGCGTCCCAGCCATTCGATGACCATAAAGAAAACAATGTAGACCATCAGGCTCTTGGGGAGGACCGCAGGCACACTAAACAAACTGGTCGAAAACATCCCCCCCAGATAGGAGATGGCATGCGTCAGGTTTTCAGCCCGGAAAAACACCCAGGCAATCACCGTCAGACCAAAGGTCATCCCCATCTGCAGGATCTCACGCCCCGAAGGAAAGTACTTTCCTTGAGCCACCACCCCCAGGTTTTGTCGGTTGCGCTTGGTCAGCAGCAGCGGGAGAAAATAGAGCGCATTCAGCGCGCCCCACACGATAAAGGTCCAGTTGGCTCCGTGCCAGAAACCGCTCACCAGAAAGATGATGAACGTGTTGCGCACCTTCATCCAGGTACCGCCCCGGCTACCGCCCAGCGGAATATAGAGGTAATCCCGAAACCAGGTCGAGAGCGAGATGTGCCATCGCCGCCAAAACTCGGCAATATCCCGGGAGAAGTAGGGAAAGGCAAAGTTCTGCATCAGATCAAAACCAAACAGCCGTGACGTCCCAATGGCGATATCGGAGTAGCCCGAGAAGTCCCCATAAATCTGAAACGTGAACAGGATCGCCCCCAGCAGCAGGGTACTGCCGCTGTGGTCCCCTGAGGCGGCAAAAATGTCGTTGGCGTAGTAGGCGCAGCCATCGGCAATGACGACCTTCTTGAAGAGCCCCCATAGCATCTGCCGCAGGCCGTCCACACTCTTGGCGTAGTCCATGGTCCGGGGCCGGTGAAACTGCGGCAGCAGGTGCGTAGCCCGCTCAATCGGACCCGCCACCAACTGGGGAAAGAAGCTCACGTATGCCAGAAAGGCTACGATGTCTTGGGTATGATCCAGCTTTCGACGATAAACGTCGATGGTGTAACTCAAGGTCTGGAAGGTATAAAAGCTGATCCCCGCCGGCAGAATGATGTTCAACGATCGGACCGACATTTCCACCCCGAAAAAGGAGAAGGCCGAGACAAAGTTGTCCAGGAAGAAGTTGAAATACTTGAAAAAGCCCAGCAGGCCGAGGTTGACGGCCAGGCTCAGCCCCAGTAACAGCTTGCGCCGCCGCTCTGGCGCGTCGCCCGACAAGCCCCGGGCCACAAAAAAGTCCACCAGCGAGCTCAGGACGATCAGCGAGAGAAACCGCCAGTCCCACCAGCCATAGAAGACATAGCTCGCGATGACGATCAGCCCATTCTGTGCCCGCAGATTCTTCTTGAATACAAACCAGTATAGGAAGAATACAATGGGCAGGAAAACCGCAAAATCAATAGAAGTGAAAAGCATAAAGCAACATTAGGAATCAACCTATCAGGCAAATACCCCATCGCATATCGTTCCGGAGAAACATCTGACCAGGGCAAACTGAGCCCGGGGAGCTCTTTGTGCTCCCCAGTCTGCTCAGCTATATTTCGATTAATAGATATACCGGAAGTCAAACACCGGCTTCTGCTGGATCAGCTCCTTCTTCTCCTTGAACTCGGGCCAGGCGGTGAGGATCACCGTATGGTTCACCTTGTCCATCAGGGATTCCAGCGTCGGCTCAAAGGCGATCTCCAGGTCGGGATACTCCGCCTTGAAGGCGTCGTTGGCCAGGGGATCGTAGGCCAGGATGTTGCGGTAGCCCGCCTTGATCAGCTTGGCAATGATGTCAGCCGGAGGCGTCATCCGCACGTCGTCTGATCCTACCTTGAAGGAAAGTCCCAGAATGCCGACCGGCTCCTCGGGCTTGACGGTCTTCTTGACCTTCTCGACCACAAAGTCCTTGACATCCTCATTGGTCTGCAGATTGCCGCCCAGGATCTGGGCATCAAAGCCGTGCTGCGCCGCGATGCTGTGCAGCGCCGCCGTGTCCTTGGGCAGGCAGTAGCCACCATAGCCGCAGCCGGGATAGACGTAGCTCGCCATCCCCGCCGGCTTGCCCGGCGCGCGGCTCAGCCAGCGCTTGTCCTCATGCAGGATCCGGAAGGCCCGCGGGATGTCGATGTCCCCGATTTGATCGGCAACCATTGCCATCTCATTCGCATAGCTGATCAGGGTCGACAGAAGGGTGTTGGAGAGATACTTGATAAACTCGGCCGAGTTGGTCGATACGTAGTGAATCGGTGCCTCGAAGGGGGCGTAGATCCGGGTCAGGATCTCCTGGGAGATCTCGTCATTCACCCCCAGCACCACGCGGTCGGGCTCGATAAAGTCTTCCCAGCAGTAGCCCTCCCGGAGAAACTCCGGGTTGGAGGCGAGGCTCACCTTGCGGCCAGGCTTGGCCGCCAGCAGCTCGTCTACGTAGGGCTTCACCCGCTTGGCCACCGTGGAGGGGGGCACGGTCGACTTGGTGACAATCACCTGATGCGTATCGGTATCGATGGCCAGGATGTCCTTGATGGCCGCCAGCAGGTAGGTGAGGTCGGCACTCCCATCGGGTGAACCGGGGGTCCCGACACAGATGAAGATTACCTCGCTGTCCTGGATGGCCTCCTCCAGGGGGGGATTCAGGAAAAAGGTCTTGCCGGCGGTCTCTTCCAGCACCTCTTTGAGGTGCGGCTCGTGAAAAGGAATCTCAAAGTTGCGCAGTTGCGCCACGCGGGCCGCATTGATATCCAACCCGTAGGTCTTAAAGCCTTTTTTGGCAAATCCAAGTCCGGTGGTCAAACCCACAAAGCCCAGGCCCAAAACTGTAATCATGGTAAGAAGATAATGTGATGGTGGATGAAAAGGGAAGTCAGAGAAGAGAAGTCAGACGTCAGACCGGACAGGCAAAAGGAACGGGCTTTTCTGCTCGTAGCAGCCATCATAGGCCCAAGTCTCGTCTCTCGCTTCTTGCCTCTAACCGTCTCAATTAAGCGAGCTGGTACTTCAGGAACTTCAGGTAGCGGGCGATCCCCTCGTCAACGAGCACTTCCGGCTCGTAACCCAGCATGGTGCGGGCCTTGGTGAGGTTGGGGCAGCGACGGTTGGGGTTATCGGTCATATAGTCCTTGTCGGTAGAAGGCTGGTAGACAAATTTGCCCTGATAATCAAAGACTTCCTGGGCCTTCTCGACAAAGTACTCGGCAAACTCCTTGACACTGCACTCCGGGCGGTCCATGCCGATATTGAAAGCTTCCAACTTGCCGTACAGCAGCACCTTGAGGTAGCCGGTGATGGCATCGGCAATGTAGCAGAAGGTGCGGGTAGGCTTACCATCGGAGTGAATCACGATGTCGCGGCCCTCCGTCACCGCCTTGGCAAAGTCAGCCGGCAGCCGCTTGTCGTTGACGTTCATACCGGGTCCGTAATTGTTGAAAGGACGGGCAATGGACACCGGCATCCCAAACTGGGTGTTGAAGGTATAGCAAAGGGTCTCTCCGAAGCGCTTGGCTTCGTCGTAGCAGGCGCGGGGTCCCATGGCCGACACATTGCCCCGATAGTCCTCCGAGGTGGGGATAAATTCGGGAAAGGGGTCGCCGTAGATCTCGCTGCTGGAGAAAAACAGAAAGCCGTCGATCGACTTCTTCACGTAAAAGTCCAACAGGCGACGCAGACCCGTCACATTGGCGTCGATGGTCTCCAGCGGATAGATGCGGTAAAAGGTGGGCGAAGCGATCGAAGCGCCGTGGATGATCAGGTTGGCCTCATCGGCCCCCGGGATCTGGCTCACGTCATCGGTGATGACATTGAACTCATGCAGGGAAATCTTGTCATTGTCCCGGGCGAGGTCATCCATCCAGTCCTTGGTCCCGGTGAGGAAGTTTTCCAGCGAAATGATCTTGCGGATCCCCAGCTCATCGGCATAGGTCGCAAAGAAATGCATGAAATAATACCCCAGAAAGCCCCCGGAGCCGGTGATCAGGATGGTGCTATCCTGGAACTTGGCCCGCTCCGCCTCGGTGAGGTGGTTCAGGATGTAGGCCATATCTTCAACCAGGATGGGATTCTGGCGGGTTTTGGTCAGCATGTGCGTGATATTATCGGATGAAAAGGAAAGACGTGCAAAAACAAAAGGGTCCTGCTCAGACCCCACTGGGCACCGAGGTGCCTACCGGAAACAGCGCCCGCTGCTCCTCGTACAGATCCAGCAGGTAACGGTCCGTAAACTCGACATCGGCCATGCCGATGGGCTGGTCCTTGGCAATGGCCCGCTTCAGGCGCACCTTATCGGCCAGGCCGATAGGCAGCAGGTCCTCCGCCCGGGCGGTATCATAGTTTTCACATTCGCCATAGACCGTGAAGCCACCAAAGCCATCGAGGCCTTCGCCTACCTGCAGGTCCTTCTTGGCGAGGGTAATCACTTCCACCTTGGGACCGCCGGCAGCGGCGATGATCACATCGTCAAAATCGACGAGGCGCGCCACCGAGCTACCAATCTCAAAAAACAGCAGGTGATAGGGAATGTAGAAACTGTAAAGCGGGCCGTCGCCCAGCTTTCCATAGCGCAGGTACTTGACCGTAAAGGGGTCCTTGGCCGTGGCAAAGACTGCCACGCCGGGGCCAGGCTTGGCCCCGATGACAAAGTCCACGATACCGCCATTGGCCTGCAGATCGGCCAGGTCATAGCGATCGGTCATGTCATCGATATGGCCCCCCGGGGCCTCAAAGCCGTTCATGCCGCGCTTATTGACCCGGAAGCCCACCGCATTGGCGATGGCGGCCTGCTCCAGATTCACCTTGGTCCCATCGGCAAAGCTCGTCGCCATGACGGGATTCATGCCCCAACTCGCGGCAAACTTCTCCTGTGTGGCCGGGGTGCGGTACTGATCCAGCATCCCCTTGATGTTGATTGCCACCAGCGGCTCAAAGCCGCGCATTTTCACTTCGCGCAGCAGGTTGAGCGTCACGCCCGGCTGGTCGCCTTCGGCTACGCTGTATTTGACGCCCGCCTGCCGGGCCTTGTGCACGATCAGCGGCCCCAGGGTGGCGTCCAGTTCGGCATTGAACGAGAGCACGTGCTTGCCGTGCTCGAAAGCCCGCAACATGGCCCGCATCGCAAATTCGATGGTGCCCGTCGCCTCAATCAATACGTCCAGCGGGCCGCAGGTCATCAGCAGGTCCAGATTCTGGGTAATGGCCGGTTCGCCGGCCTTGATCGCGGCTTCCAGCTCGGAGAGCGTCTCGACGATGCGATAGGAATCGATACCAGCTACTTCGTAGGCGTCCAGCGCGGTCTGCAGCGTGCGGTTGTAGGTAACCGCCACCCGGATGCCCGGGCTGTAGCGGTGCAACTGGTTGATGATGCCTTTGCCCATTTCCCCGGCACCCATTACGGCTACCTGGATGGGATTCTGGGTGGCTTCCCGCTTCGCTAGGGCTTGATCAACAATAATCATAGGTGAAGAATAGAAGAAAAAAGGATGTGTTAGATTATACCGGCGTCACCGGGTTTTTGTCCCATACTTTCCAGGGGGCTTTGCCCGACTCCCAGAGCTCTTCCAGCAGATTCTTGTCGCGGAGGGTATCCATCGGCTGCCAGAACCCGAAGTGCTTATAGGCAGACAGATTACCTGTGTGGGCGAGTTCCTCCATCGGCTCCCGCTCCCAGACGGTTTCATCTCCTTCGATCAGGTCAAATACGCCAGGCTCGCAGACGAAATAACCGCCATTGATCATGGCATTATCATGTCCGTCGCCCTTGGGCTTTTCGCGAAAGTTGGTGATCAGAGTATCTTCCTCCTTCAGGGAAAAAGCCCCAAAACGTCCCGGCTGCTGCACGGCCGTAAGGGTAGCCATGGTTCCCTGCGCTTTGTGAAACGCAATCAGCTCGGCAATATTCACGTCGCTCACACCATCCCCATAGGTCAGACAAAAGGCTTCGTCCTTGACGTACTCGGCGACCCGCTTCAGGCGGCCTCCGGTCATGGTGTTGAGGCCCGTATCCACCAAAGTGACCCGCCAGGGCTCTGCATACTTGCGGTGCACCTCCATGCTGTTATTGGCCATGTCAAAGGTGACATCGGACATATGAAGGAAATAGTTGGAGAAGTACTCCTTGATCACATAGCCCTTATACCCACAGCAAATGACGAAGTCATTGATCCCGTAATGTGAATAGGTCTTCAGGATGTGCCAAAGAATGGGCTTGCCCCCCACTTCGACCATCGGTTTGGGCTTTACGCCACTTTCTTCACTGATCCGCGTTCCAAATCCACCGGCATAGATTACTGCTTTCATGCTGTATATTTTAAAAATTGAATTTTTTAATCTCCTACCCTATTACAAAACTAAGAAGGAAGCATGTTTCCTCTATCAACAACAGGTCCAGCAAGCAAAGGCAAAGACTGTTCGGTCAATAGTACCTGTTGAAAGGTTTCCCATTATGACCCTTGGGTACCGGCCCTGCTCAAACCGACACCGGCATCCGAAAGGGACTCTCATAGGACGTCATGGCCGGCAGATGTGCATCCTTCTCCGAAACGACGGGACTGGCGTCGGGCCAGGCAATGCCACAGCTATCCCAGGCGACGCCTCCGTCGCTTTCGGGATGATACATGGTGGACCCAAAGTATTGAATGATCGCCTGGTCGGTCAGGGCATAGAACCCATGCGCCAGGCCCTCCGGCATGTAAAGCATGTTGCCTTGTTCTGCCGACAGCTCGACCATAACGTGCTTGCCGTAGGTGGGTGAATCGGTCCTCAGATCTACTGCTACGTCGAGCAGGCGGCCATACACACAGGTGACCAGTTTGACCTGGGCGTAGGGAGGCACCTGAAAGTGCAGTCCCCGCAATACCCCTTTGTTCGACACGGAGTAATAGGATTCCGGATAGTGGGTTTCCAGCCCCAGGGCCTTAAAAGTGTCTTCATGAAAAGTCTTGACCAGCCGGCCACGGTGGTCGGAGAAGGCGCGGGGCTGCAGGATGTAGCACCCTTCCACAGCCGTTTCAATTTTCTGCATCCTGATGGGGATTTTTTCTAAACAAACTCAGGTATCAAAGAGAGGCGCTTCCGCCTCACGGTGGTCCCAATCCCTGATCCCATGCGGGATCAGCGGTAGCCTGGACCAGATTTCACAAAGTACGGGGCAGGAGGAGCGCCAAAAATGTAGGAAAGGCCGGGCAGAGAATCCGGGCAAGAATACCGAATTTCTTTCATCGAACCTCAAAATGTTTGGCGCGGCAAAAATTCTTATACCTGCCTTACTTCCACACAAAGTTACCTTTTCCTTCTCAGCAAAATACATCCTCCTCCCCTAGCGGGGAAAAACTTCCCATCATCGGACGATAGCGCCTGACGAACGGAAAAAACTCAAAATGGGAGAAAGGATGAAGGTAGGCCCGATGCCCCACGAAGGCGGATACCCAACCCGCCACTTAGCTCCGGGCGGAGCGAGGCCGTCGATAGACCCGCCGCAGCCAGCGCGGCAGCAGGGGGATCCCCAACACCAGATAGGGATAGTAGCTGATCAGGCGCCAGAGGGAGGCCAGGACAAGGACCAGGGTGCCCGCGGCCAGACCGGCCTCGTTGCCCACCAGAAACTCCTGAAACATGCGGGAGAACATACCCTCAGCCACCCCAGAGCTACCCGGGGTGGGCGATACGATCATGACGATAAACATGACCGCCTGCCGGGCAAAAGCGACCATATGCTCGTAGAAGGTCAGCGAGGCGAAGGCGATCAGCACACAGTTGAGGACCAGGTATCGCCCCATCCAGGCGATGAAGGTGGCCAACCAGGCCCGCAGCCAGTAGCGCCACTTCTTGCGCCGAAACTCCTCGGCCGCGACCAGCAAATCCATCGCCAGCCGCTTGGCTGGTGGGTGCCAGCGCCGCAAAAACCGGATGGTAAACAGGCTCCGGATGATGCGGCTCGTGGCCTGTGGTTTCCAAAACAGGGCAAAGGCCAGAAAAAGGGTATAGGCGAAGATCAGCCCGTACGCAATCCAGAAGCCTACGAGCAAGCCCGTACCAAAGGTGGTCTCACTGCCGTCCATCGGTCCAAAAAGGAGATGTTGGTCCACAAAGATCATCACCAGCGGCAACATCACCAGATAAAACAGCTCGTCGAGAAAAATGGTCACAAATACAATGGCCGTACTCCGCCCTGCGGAGATCTTTTCCTTGATGAGCATATAGATCGCTACCGCCGATCCCCCCACCACCGAGGGCGTGAGCGAAGAGGCAAACTCCCACAGCAGCGTCACCTCAATGGCGCTACGCCAGCTGAGCTTCCCATCGGTCAGGATGCGCATCCGCCAGATGTAGCCTATGTCACGGATCACCATGACCACGAAGCCCAGTGCGATCCAGCCGAGCAAGTGAGACCAGGAATAGGCATCCCCCAGATCTTGCAGGCGAAAGTCTTCCTGCGCAATGCGGTAGCCCGCATAGCCCAGTACACCCAGGCCGATCAACACCGGCCAGATCAGGCGGCTGAGCCGAAACTCACGCAATACCTCCTCGTCGCGGGGCCCTTCCGGGCTGGACACAGGAGGGTCCAGGACCGGGTTTTCTGGCTGATTGGGTGCTTCCTGACGATGAGACATAGGCACACAAGATGCAAAACAGGGGGGACAAACGGGTCGGCAGGCCGACGAAAAGTCAATTTTCCCGATAGATCTGCCTATCTACTTCAGGAATGACTCCTTGAGATAGTTCATATGGGTAAATTCCCGAACCAGGAATCAAGAGCCTATCACTTAAACCCCAAAGGCAGCCCGGGTGTTTCACGTCCCGCCCGGTTTACCCGCTGGGCGGGCCTTCGGAAGAAGACAAAACCACCCGCCTCGTACAGCCGCTCGAAGGCCTGAATCCGGCTGCGTAGCGCCGGATTGAGCTTGTGGGCCGGGACCGAGAGGTACACCGGGCGATCAGGATCGCCCTGGATCAGCCAATCCTTATCCGCAGCCTGCGCGTCTCCGCCGGGTCGTACCCGGGCATAGAAATAGGGCAGATAGCTCTTGTACCCCAGCGTGAGCACATAGGCTGGCTGGTCAGCCAGACCAGAGAAAAATTCCAGGGGCGCCCCCTGCGTGTGCTGGGCGACCTTGGGCAGGGTGATGCGGTATTGCGCATTGACAAAGAGCAGGGTCAGGACCAACTGTAGCCACAGGAAAGGCACATACCGCCGCTGCGCCAGCAGGCGCAGCCCCCACAGCCCTCCCAGCAGGAAAGCCGCTCCGATGAGCCACTCCCAGCCGGTCCAGGCGACCTCCACCCGCAGCGAAGCGGCGGCCAGCGGATCACTTAGTCGGGCGGCCAGGGCCTCCCGATGGGCCGTCACCCAGTTGAGCAGGCTGGGGATCAGCCCCCATACCAGCAGTCCCAGCCCCAGCAGGGCCCAGGCATCCCAGCGCAGCCGATCCCGCTCCCGGATCAGCCGGTGCAGGTACATCCCGGCCAGAAATACCGCCGGAAAGTACAGCAGGGACCCGTAATGGACAATCTTGGTCCGCACCACCGAAAAGAGCACCATCACCACCCAGAACCACAGCAGCATGAAGCGGTGCAGGGCCTGGTCTTTCCCTGCGGCAGGCTTCTCGGCCATGGCCCGGAAGACAAAGGCCGACATGGGAAAACATCCTGGTAGAAACACCAACAGGTGATAATAAAAGGGCTGCGCATGCCCCGCGACATCTTTGCTGAACAGTTCTACTTGATAGGCAATAAACTGCTCGATAAACCAGGGGCCGTGCACCACGGTCTCCAGGCCGTACCAGCCCAGGACGAGGATCATCCAGGCCAGGAAAAAACGAGCCACGCCCCACCAGGGCAAGCGAAAACGTCCCCAAATGGCCTTGTATATACTATAGGTGAGCATAGCCACCAGCAGGGCCACCGGCCCCTTGGTCAGGGTCGCCAGCCCGATCCAGAACCCTGCTGCCCAGGGGGCATTGTCGGCCCGGGCCGCGGCCGGATCAGTCTGCCACTGCTGGTCGTGGCGCAGCACCTGCATGATGCCCAGGAAAATAAAAAAATTGAACACCGGATCGATGATGCCGCTCTTGAAGTAGATCACCGGCAAGAAGGTCGCCAGGTAGAGCATGGCCAGCAGCCGGCCAAAGCTGCGGTCCCGCCAGTGCCGGCCCTCCAGGTAGAGGGCCAGGACCGTCGCCACACCGATCAGGGCGTTGGGAAAACGGGCGGCATATTCGCCCACCCCAAAGAGGCGCATGGCCAGCACCTGCAACCAGAAAAACAACGGGGGTTTCTCCCAAAAGGGCTCATAGTTGACCTGAACCCGGAAATAATTGCCGGTGGCCATCATCTCCCGGGCCGACTCGGCAAAGTTGATCTCGTCCCAGTCAAAGAGCGGGGCCGCTCCCAGGAAGGGAAAAAAGGCTGCGGCCGCAATCAGGCCAAACAGCCACAGGTCTCGGGTTGCATCTTTGGGTATGCGCATCGGGGCCAAAGATAGCAAAACTGCGCCTAGGACGAGCCTCTGTCTTTAGCGCTGGCGATCCCATTCTCTGATATGGAGGCCAATGTATCCGTACTGTACCCCATAGAGGGGTGCGATCAGTGCCCGGCGGGTCAGGATCAGGTGATAAGTATAGCCCGCCTCCAGCCATACATGGGGAAACAGGCGCCGCTGCAGCCCTGCTCCCGTCGAACCATACAGCAGCCCCGGCTGCCGAAAGGGGTTCTTTTGGTCGCCTTCACAGGTACAATAATTGCCCTGATGGACGCCACCCTCCACATACATCTGCCAGCGCCGCCGCAGCGGCGTGAGCCGCTGGGCCACCAGCCCGATCTGGTAGGTGCCCGGCAGGGGCAGCCCACCTTCATCGCGCCAGTGATATTGAAAAACACTGGCCAGTGCCCAGCGGGCGGAGCGGTAAATCCCGGCCGTGGCCCGCAGGCTCTGGGCCTGGTAAGGGGGCAGATTCCCCTGACTGCGTGCATAAAAGCCATAGCTGGCCGAAACAAAAAGGTGGGGAAAATCCCCTCCCGACTGGCCACTGGCCAGATATGGCCATGCCCCACACATCAGCACGCCTAACACCCTGAACCACAGCCTGGTTCGGGGTTTAGGAATGAAGCAATTGACCCAATACAGTACCTTCATGGTTTCGCGGGACAAAGAAGAAAGCCTGAACATCCCGGTCCCCGGGATGTGGAAAATTTCTGATTCCAACACGCGGAAAGAAGACCAGCCCAATGGCCTTTGTTCCGAACGCACGCGCCTCGTTTTTGCATCTGCCTCATCGCATATTCATCCATAAAATCTTAAACACCCATGGCAACTTACGGGTTTTACAGGTGAGGTCTTTTATTGTGGCAATCGGAGGGCAAACACCTCGGGATCTATCCCTGTCTTTCTCATTTCATCATGGCGATTTCCTACACCTTCCAACGAGTAAAAGACCTCCTCAGGGTAAAGGCTTGTGGCGCCGATGACAGCCTGGAAGATACGCTTTCCTATGGGCGGGCCATTATCCAGGAAGCCATCAAGCATAATTGTCAGCGAGTCCTGTGTGACGAGCGAGAGCTGGTGTACCGTCTGGGCGTCGTGGATACCTACAAACTGGGCGTGACACTGGCCGAGGTAGCCCCTTCTATCGCCCGGGTGGCGATTGTTTGTGCCCCACAAGACCCCCAGGCCGGTTTTTTCGAAACCGTCGTGCGCAACCGGGGGCTGGAGCTACGGATGTTTGAGCAGATGGAGGAAGCCAAAGCCTGGCTGACGGAGCCATAAGGCAAAAAGCCCATCACCGAACATTTGCGAGCGGTCGGGTCTGAACGTATGTTTAGAAAAAATCTCCGCATGCGCCTACTGACTCTCCTGATTCTGCTCCTCAGTCTCGCCCCGGCGGTCCTGCGCGCCCAGCCGGGCTGCACCGACCCGCTCGCCACCAACTACGATCCCACCGCCACCGTCAATGACGGCAGTTGTCAGTATCCCAACACCACGGTCAACCCACAGGACCAGTATCCCCTGTCCGACAGCCTGCGCGAGACCTCAGGTCTCGCCGCCTATGCCGGCTGGTTCTGGACCCATAATGACGACACCGACACCCTGCTCTACGC
>RFHL01000959.1 GCA_003696875.1 Bacteroidota bacterium
ACAACTATCTGTACGCAACTGGAAGATTTGAAAGTTTTATTTCAGTTGATCTCGCACTTCCTAATTTATATAGTGCAGGCAATTTTGATGTTTTTTTAGTAAAAATGGATCTGAATGGGAACTTTTTATGGTCAGAAAGGATAGGGGGAAGCAAACAGGATGAAGGGGTTGATCTTGGAGTTGACTTGGACGGAAATGTTTTTGTAACCGGAATCTTTAATGGTGTAGCGGATTTTAATCCTGCTTCGACCCAGAATTTCTTTTTGGAGTCTGAAGGCCAAACGGATGCTTTCGTTCTGAAGGTGAATGGAAGTGGGGATTTTCTTTGGGCACGAAGATTGGGAGGTATGGGTGCTGATAGAGGGACTGATATTCGTGTTCATCCTAGTGGGAAGACTCTTCTCACTGGTTGTTATGAGGGGGATGTAAATTTTGGTTCCCTAATAACCCCATATGTACTATTAGGAATGGGAGATCTAGATATTTTTTTGGCCTCCTTGGAAGCAGATGGAGAAATTCTATGGGCTGGGGGAATTGGTGGAAGTGGAGAGGATTGTGGTATGGCAGTCGCATTTACTCAGAATTACGATTGGTTATTGACGGGCTATTTCGCATCAACGGCCAACTTTTCTTTTTCGGGTCCTCCAAACTTTATTTCTGCCCAAGGGCAGACCGATATATTTGTTATGAAGGGAACCGGGTTTGAAGCGTCTATTGAGGGCACCACCTTTCCCTATCTTTCCGCCCATACTGCCTCCCTCTCCTCCGGCCAGGCCCTTGACATGGAGGGCTTGCATTTTTCGCCTGGCGGGGCTGTACGCATCTGGCTGTCCGGCCCGGAGGGTTTTGCTTTTGACGACTCCCTGAGTGCCCAATCCGATGGGTCCTTTACATACACGTATCCCTTCCCTGCCGCTGCGGCGGCGGGCATCTATCAGATCCTGGCCGTAGATGTACTTACGGGTCGGTATGCGCCCATGCAGCGGGTACATATGCAAGGCATGGGTCCTTCGCCCCAGCACCTTCGCTTGTCTGCACCTACAGCCCTGGGTAAGAAGCGCGTCGCACAGGACATAGACATTCAGTGGACAGACCGACTCGTAAAGTCTCCCAGCTATCCGATGACGGGCATCAAACGGCATTACAGCTACGATGTGGCCTATTCCACCGATGATGGCGTGTCCTGGACCTTTCATGAGCAGATATCGGGGATGGATGACATCGATAAACAGATTAATCTGGCGACCGTTATCACACTGAACCAGCCCGGTTCGGATTACCGCATCCGGATTACAGACACCTATATTCCTGCATATCAGGACATCAGCGAGCGATTTGAGGTTGAGCTACCGCCCCCCGGTAATATACAGGCCGAGCTGGCCTGGGATCTGAGTTTCCCGGAACCGATCCGCCGCCCTCTGGGCGTCGCGGCAGATGGGGTGGCCCGGCTGTTTCTGAAGGTTTCCAAGAAAAACCCTGATCTGGGTCCTGAGATTGCTCAGGTGAGTGTAAGCCTCGGGGATGGCGGCATCAATAGCTCGCCCGAGACCTTGGGCAAGCTGATGAAGGCGACCTACACCCAAATCTATCACTCCGAAGCCAATATGGCGAGTGCAACCTCCGCCGCTCATGGGGATGCGGACAATGGGACGTACTGGTTTTGGTATGTAGCCCCCGACGATTTTGTAGGCAATGATCCTGCTTTTGAAGATCGGGGCGAGCGCCTGGTCACGGCGACGATTTCCGTACAGTACGGAGATGGGACTTCAGAGCAGATCCAGCAGGATCTGGTGGTGGTAAGGCCTCCCTTGATGCTGGTGCATGGCCTGGGGGGAGACCGGACGACCTGGGTAGACTTACCTTTAGGAAATGGAACATTCCTGGTTAGTGATATGCGTTTCAAGGAATCATGGTTTCTGGACCTTGAAGACCCAGGAGGGGCTTTTTATCAAAATGCAAGGTCACTTACTATTGGAAAGTCTACGGAGGACTTTGATTTTTTTGATTCATTTCAGGGGCTGATATTTAGCCTCAGAAGCAAGGGATACGCTTCCAATCAGGTAGACTATGTAGGCCACAGCATGGGAGGGGTAGTCCTTCGGGAAGTATTTGAAAACCATGATGATCTATTTTTCCGAATAAATTCTGCGGCACAACGGCCCTACAAGAATTACGAACGGGGCTATGTAAACAAAATGATTACCGTGGGTAGCCCCCACCTGGGGTCTCCTTTCGCGGATATGGCTGTACGCTATGTCCCCCAACTTCATATCTTACCCAGATGGGGACTCCATAGGGCATACAGGGCTCGCCCTGAGGCATTTATATTTTCACTTTTTCGCCCTAATTCCCATTTTGGTACCGTTCCAACCTGGGAGGCCAGCGATGCGGTAAAGGATCTCCAAATGACTCAGATTAGCTTTGACGAAACCCCGGGGCGCGCTCACCTGATTGCTTCAGACCTTTTCCCGAGGTTCAATATGATGCTGCCTTACCAAGTGCCACAAGAGGCTATCAACGGTATTTCTTTGATCAGGGAACACATAGACCCTGTGGACTTTTTTATGAAAGTAGCCCTTGCCATAGAGCCAGATTTACAGTTTGTTGCAGACATTAAGGAGCTATATGAAATCAGTGGAGCAGGGAGCATGAATAGTCTGCAAAAGACTTTAGGCTTTATTGAGCTTTTTGCCAATGCGTATAATGTCGCCAATTTCTTGCCCGAAAGCGATGTGGTTGTCTCCCTGGAGAGCCAATTGGCTGGCCAGCCAAAACCTCAAACCGCCAATGACCCGACGCCATCTCCCTATACGCTGACAGAAGGCTTGTTTCATACCTTTAGATCACCCAAAGAAACGGACAACCTTCAGGTAGGAGAACGCCTTAACCTCCTACTCAATGCCCCGACCCAATCCGCCTGGTTCGACAACATCCCGGCTACTACCAACAAGCGCCCATTCGCCTCGCCCTTGGCTCCACTTCCGAACCCGCGTACCCTGAGCTTTGTAGAGGACTCCAACCGGGTGCAACTCCGCCACCCGCTGGATAGCCTGGTGGTATCTGTCGGGGATATGCTCGCCTTGGAGATTGCCATGGGAGACACCGCAAACCTTTTGAATGTAGAAGTTCAGTTTCAAGATGAGACCTATATCATTAGCGAAATTGATACCCTGATCAAGCTGAACATCCCCGTCAATGGCGACTTCCTGGATGAGGAGAGGGTCTATGTGGAGGCGATATACGACTATTCCGACTCTGTCCAGTTTGTCTATGATGTCGTCGAGGTAGCGGTGGAAACCACTTCTCCCTTCCTGGGATTCTCGGCAGACCCGACGATTCTGTATGTGCAGAAAGGCCGCATCCGGCATCCTGCCTACACAGCCTTCTATGAAGACTTCGTTACGGTTACCGCCAATTTCAGTGAAAGGATTCAAGCGGTGGTAGATGATCCCGGGATTGCCGCTTTTGACACCCTCACCAAGGGCTTTTGGGGCCTTTCCGAAGGCGAAACCTTTGCGGTTGTTTCCTATCGCAATGCCCTGGATACAGTCTATCTGTCTGTGACGCCTGCACCGGATACGACCACCGCCATCCAGGACTTCCTCCCCGAGCCGGGGGCTTCCGACCCCTTCCAACTGGCCAATTTCCCCAATCCATTTGCCTCCGAGACCGCGATTTCTTACTTCCTGCCGGGTATGGGGCGCACGTCTGTGACCCTGACCGACCTGCATGGGCGGACTGTGCAGGTCCTCGTCGATGCCGAAACGCAAGCTGCCGGCTGGCATGAGGAGCGGATTACCCTGGATCCGGGAATTCCCGCCGGCGTATACCTTTGCCGGCTACAGTGGGGCGACCGCACGGCGGTCCGGAAGATGGTGGTGGTGAAGTAGGGGGACAAGATTCATCCGGAAATCTGCCTTGGATATGGAGGGCGTATATCCCTCCATATCCCTTTTCCTTAAAACATTCTCCCCACCAAATCCTCCCCCAAGGCTCCCCCAAAGCCATTCTGTTCCTCATTCCTCCAAAACATTTCCCAAAACACCCCTTGCCATCTCCCCACCCCCGCCCGTACCTTCCGGGCGAGGGGTTTCCCTCGCTGCTTTTTGCAGTGTTCTTGATCAAGAGAGGCTGCCTCATCAGAGGCAGCCTTCTGGCGTAGGGGGCACCTGCCTTTTTCTGACCTGGAATACGGACAACCAATCTGAAGGGGGCCGTCTCTAAAGCCCCAGCCCAATGGGAAAGCCGGGCTTGTCGGCTGAAGGTAATCCATGCCATTTTGCCCGCGCTTTTCGGTTGATGTCCCGCCAGCGGAATCTCGCTCGGCTCAGTGGCCGAGGGATGGGGGCTCCGTCATTCCATTGGGGAGGCGGCAAGGCCGCTTCGCTGGTCCTGGATCTTCATGCATTCTGTTGGGATCCTGGCCATTCGGGGGAATGCCGGCTTCCCTCCTCAACCCGCCTCCTCCTGCTTGGCCTCCAGCTCCGCCAGCATCTGCGCCACCTCTTCCCGCCGGAAAGGCTTGCTGATATAGGCATCCATCCCCGCCGCGAGGCAGGCCTCGCGGTCGCCTTGCATGGCATTGGCGGTCATCGCCACAATCCGGGGCTGCGGCCCCTCGGCCGCGCGGATGGCGCGGGTAGCCGTCAAGCCGTCCATCTCTGGCATCTGGATGTCCATGAAGATCAGGTCATAGGTCCGCGCGGCCTGTGCCTCGACTGCTTCGCGGCCGTTTTGGGCCAGGTCCGGGGCATAGCCCAGCTTTTTCAGTAGCCGAAGGGCCAGCTTCTGGTTGACCAGATTGTCTTCCGCCACCAGGATGCGCAGCCGAGGAGTGGAAGGTGGGACCGGGGTCGGTGGCTCCTCCGGCGCAGCCTCGATGGGCTTGGGCAGGTCCTGCGAATGCTGAAACACCGCCTGAAGGGTGCTCATCAGGGCCCGCTCCCCGACGGGCTTGGAAAGCGCCGCCACAAACAAATTCGTTTGCTTGATGATCGGCAACTCTCCGATAGAAGTCAGGACCACGATCGGTAGGTCCGGGCGGGCATCCTTGATGGCTTTTCCCAGGGCCATCCCGTCCATCTCGGGCATCATCATATCCGATACAATCAGGTCTGGCGGCCCTTGCTGGTGCAGCCGGGCCAGCAACTTGGGTCCCTCGATAAATGTCTCCACCTGCATGCCCCAGCGGCTCAACTGATGCTGCAGGATGCGCAGGTTGGTCGCATTGTCGTCCACCACCCACACCCGGCGGTCCGAGAGCGAAGGGGCCTCTTTGGTGAGGTACCGGCGGGGGACTTCCTCGGGGATATGGGTTCGGATGGTAAACGAAAAGGTCGTCCCTTCGCCGGGAGTACTTTCCAGGCCGATCTCCCCTCCCATGAGGGATACCAGCTTTTGAGAGATGGCCAGCCCCAGGCCTGTCCCTCCGTATTTACGGGTGGTAGAGGCATCGGCTTGCGAAAAGGCCTTAAAGAGCCGCGCCTGTTGCGCCTCGCTGATTCCGATCCCGGTATCGCTGACTGAGAAGCCCAGGAAAAATGGTTTTTTGTCATCGGATGGTGCATCCTCTGGCACATAGACCCGGACAAAGACCTCCCCACCCTCATCGGTAAACTTCAGGGCATTGCCGATCAGGTTAATCAGCACTTGCCGCAGACGGGTTACATCCCCCACGATCTGCCGGGGTACCGGGGTCTCCACCAGATAGAGCAGCTCAATGCCCTTTTCTGCCGCCTTGGGGGCAAACATATCCAGGACCCCTTCGAGGCATTTGTTCAGTTCAAAAGGCTCCATTTCCAACTCCATCCGCCCCGACTCGATTTTGGAAAAATCAAGGATGTCATTGATGATCCCCAGCAGATTCTGGCCGCTGTTCAGAATGGTCTGCACATAGTCTTTTTGTTCCTCATCCAGCTCGGTATACTTCAGGAGCTCGGCCATGCCCAGGACCCCGTTCATGGGCGTGCGGATCTCGTGGCTCATATTGGCCAGAAACTCACTTTTGACCTTGGAAGCAGCCTCAGCGGCTTCCCGGGCCGATTCGGCCTCGGCCCGGGCCATCCGTTCCTGCGCCGTCAGCTGCTCCAGCTCGGCGGTGCGGGCGCGCACCTCCTTTTGCAGGCTGCGGTTTCGGGCCTCACTGCGCCAGGTACGCCAGCGCACCAGCCCCACCATGGCCAGGCCCAGGGCCAGCAGCCCCAGCCCCCGAAACCACCAGGTCGCCCAGAAGGGCGGCAGGATCGTCAGGTCCAGCAGGGTGTTGGGGCTACCCCAGATCCCATCATGATTGGCCGCCTGCACCTCCAGCCGGTAGCTTCCGGCGGCCAGTTGGGCGTAGCTCACCATCGGTGGCCCCTGGAGCACGCGCCAGGCCGGATCCAAACCATACAGGCGGTAGCGATAGCGATTACGATGGGGCTGGGTCAGGCTGGGAGAGGCAAAATCCAGACTCAGGGGCAGCGCATCATAGGGAATCCGCAGCTCCTGTGTATAGCTGATGCCCTCCGCAAGTAGTTCCGAGCCCGGCCGCACCTCCCGGTACGCCAGCATCAGGCGCGTGGCCACCACTGGCCGCACCAGCGTATCCAGACGGATGCTCACCGGCCTGAACGCTTCATACCCGCTGCGGGTCCCCCATAGCAGGCCATGCTCAGGGTGAAAGGCCACCGCCCGATCCGAGAAGGTCCCATTCTGCAGACCACTTTCCCGGCCCAGCGTATGCACCTGCCCGCTTGCCGGGCTCAGGCGAGAAATGCCCTGGTGGGTGCCTACCCATACCTGCCCCTGCTCATCTAGCTGCACACTGGTCAGCTGGGGATTGACAAAGCCGGCATAGGTATCACAGGGCAGCAGACTGTCGCCCGCAAACACAAAGCGGTTCAGTCCTGTGCCGGTCGCAAACCAGACCCCCTTGTCATCAATTGCCAGGTCTGGCACATGGTTGTTGCACAGCCGTTGCCGGTGGTTGGGGTGGTGATCATACCGGCGAAACACCCCGGGGTACACCATCACACTCACCCCTTCCTCCTGAGTGCCTACCCATATCCGACCCTGCGGGTCCAGCCCCACGCAGCTCGTTTGGTTGCTGGAGAGGCTCAGACTGTCTTCTGCCTGATGCCGGAAAAAGCGAAACTGCCCGGAAACCGGCTCAAAATGAGCCAGTCCCCGGTCTGTGGCCAGCCACAAGCTGTGATCCGGGGCCAGCGCGATATCCCAGACCTCGCTGCCATCGGCAGGCGTGAGGTCAGGCAGGTCGGGATAGGGAAAAAACTGCAGGCGCCCCGACTGCGGATCATAGCGCTTCAGGCCCTCGTAGGTACCCAGCCAGAGGGTTCCGTCGGGCGCTTCCAGCATGGAAAATGGGGCCTGATCCGCAAATACCTGCCGGGGCACCTGCCCCGGGGAGGCGACAAAAAGACCATGTCCCTCCGTGCCGATCCAGCACCGGCCGTCGGCGGTGAGCAGGACAGAGATCACCCGGTCCGGACCGCCCGGCAGGGGCGGCGGTGGGGCGATCTTGCGTGCCCAGGGATCATAGACCGTGACCCCGTCATAGGTCGCCATCCATACCCGCTCGCGATCATCTATAAATAGGTTGCGAAAGGTGTTATTACCGGGAGATTCCGGCCGGGCCGCGTCATAGACATAAGCCGTCAGCTTCGGGCCCCCTGCCCGTTCCAGCGTGTGCAAGTCCAGCACATTGAGCCCGCCCCCGGTGCCGATCCATAGGCGATTTTGGGCATCTGAGGCCAGCGACATGACCGCGTCATGACTCAGCGCCGGGCTGCCAAAGTGGCGGCAGCGCGGGCTGGCGGCAGCTTGCTCAATCAACTCGGCCCGGTTCTCCACCAGATGCAGTCCCCCCCCAAAGGTC
>RFHL01000960.1 GCA_003696875.1 Bacteroidota bacterium
ATAATATATTTTGAAATATGTAATTCTTGTGCATGTTTCGGTTCGCTCTTTTCCTTCCCGCCCGCTACCTTTGAACTGTTGGCAATCAACAAATCATGAAACGCAACACCTTCTCCATCATTCTGCCCCTCATTTTTTTCCTGATTGGAATGCTGGGAATTGGGGCAGGCCCTCTATTCGCCCAGCCCGCGGATTTGTGGGATGAGCCGGATATGGAAGCGGAGTGCTGGGCCATGTTACCGATAGCGGAAATACCAGACCGATGGGAAGCAGAGGCAGAAGAGATGGAAGCGTATAAGGCTTCTGCCCAGATCGCCCAATCCGCCACGCAAGTGGCCTATCAGGAGTTGGAAGCAGAGCGTTGGCGCTTGGAGGGAACCCTGAGTGACTTGATGCTGGCCCAGCAGAAATGTGCTCAAAGACTGCTGCTGAGTCTGGCGGAGGGAGATCTTGAGGAAGAAGGGGCAGGCGGCGGGCAGGTGATCTCTGAGCTGGGGACCGAACTCGCCCAACTCATGGATGCCACGGAGACGCTGCACCTGCGCATCATTTTGATTGAAGACGATTTGTCTGACATGGAGGAACGGGCTACTGAGGATGGCGAAACGATCGAACTCATCGAAGAAATACAAACTGCGGACCGGGCCATGCGCGCCCTCGCCCTACCGGCCGCAGAATAAGGATTAGGTAGTAGTTTAGGTTTTAGGGGTTGCGCCTCGCATCTTATGATGTGGGGCGTCTTTTTTTATTTTGTGCTGTTTTCAGACCCCACCACTATTCTGTTTGTATCCTATGGGTTGGCATATTAGCATAGACACTGGCGGCACATTTACCGATGGTCTGGCCCGGGACCCGGCGGGGGCGGTGCGACGGACCAAGGTCCTCAGCACCGGGGCCATCCGCGCCCGCATCCTGCGGGAGCTAGGGGTAGGGCAGTACGAGATCACGGAGCAATGGGATCTTCCTGCGCCGGAGGTGCTACGGGGATTCCGGGTCCACAGCCCATTGGCGGTCTCCGGGCCGGAGACCAGGGTTCTTTCCTATGATCCCGAGAGGAGATTTCTGCAATGCCACAGCCCACTGCCCGGGCTATGCCCGGGGGATAGCCTCGAACTCTTTACCGGGGAGGAAGCCCCGGTGGTGGCGGCCCGCCTGCTGACCGGCACTGCCCCGGGCGAGGCCTTTCCCCCGCTCACCATGCGACTGGGCTCCACCCGGGGGACCAACGCCTTGCTGGAGCAGAAGGGGGCGCGGGTAGCGCTTCTTGTCAATGAAGGCCTGTCTGGCCTGTTGGAGATCGGAACCCAGGCCCGGCCCGAACTATTTGCTCTGGCGGTGCAAAAGCCACCGCTACTGTACGAGACGCTGGTAGAAGTGCCGGGTCGCCTGGATGCAGAGGGGAAAGAAATCGAGCCTCTGACGGCGACAGCCGTCGCCGAGGTCATCGAGGCCGTAAAGGCTTCAGGTTGTACCGCGATCGCCATCGCCCTGATGCATGCCTACCGCAATCCTGTTCACGAACAGAAGCTGGTATCGGCCCTGCGACAGGCCGGGTATGTATATGTCTCCGCCTCGCACGAGGTCGCTCCCGCCATCCGACTGCTGCCCCGGGCACAGGCCACCATTGTCAATGCCTTTCTGGCTCCGGTCATAGAAACCTATCTCGATGGGGTACAAAAGGGGGTGGGCCAAGCTGCCCTCAAGGTGATGACCAGTGCCGGTGGCTTGGTAGATGCCAGCCATTTTCTGCCTAAAGACAGCTTGCTTAGCGGGCCGGCAG
>RFHL01000961.1 GCA_003696875.1 Bacteroidota bacterium
GTTCAGTAGCCGCATCACGGGTAAGGCCAGCGACGAGGAGATCGACCCCCGCCGCCTGACAGCGGCGGTGGATCTGCTGAAACAGCTTCAGCGTCAGCGCCGCCCGCCGGTTGCGGGCGGGCTGCCAGGTTTCCCAGGCCGTTTGCAGGGCATTGACCAGCGCGCTATGATGTCGCAGGGGCCAGGAGCGGTACAGCCGCTCCCAGGGACACCAGGCCAGGCGGAGGCCGCTATCGGCAGCCCACACATACGGATAGCGAAAGGTCCGGGCGGCGTAGGCTGGCGGCTGGTCCCCCCAGCCGAGGGTGAGGGCCTGGCGGTAGGCCGGGCTCAGGCTGTTGCGGTCATCGTGAAAGGAGGCGTAAGCAAAAACGGCTACCTGCGGCGTATCGCCCGATGCCAGGGCGGTCCGAAGTTGCAACCAGCCCTGTACCGTACCATAGCCGGGTACGGCTTCGCAGCGAATCCGCAGGTCGGGACGGGCGGCCTGTAGCCGCCAGCCCAGGCTGGCGGTGTCGGGCAGCCCATAGCCGTAAGCGTAGGAGCAGCCGTAGAGCGCCACCACCGGCCCCTGGGCCGGGGCAGGACCGGTCCACCGGCGGCCTTGCCGGTGGGTGGCGGTGAAGCGCAGCCCCTCATTGACCAGGAGGGCAAAGCTGCCCTCGCCGAGGCGCATGCCCAGCAGGCTGTCAGGCATCAGGTAGCCGGCCGGCTCGGCCGCCAGGGAAAAGGGCTGTATCCGGTAAGGCCGGTACGCCATCATCCGGAGGGCCCCTTCGGTGAGGGCCAGCCCCATCAGGAGCACATAGAGACGATAGCGCCAGCGCGCGCCCTTACCAGGGGCGGCGGAGGTCTGCGGCGGTGTAGCGGTGCTCCCGGAGGACATAGTAAGAATCGGCTTCGCGCGACCCAAAAGGGGAACGCCGACGGGAAAACAGGCGGTACCCCAGGCTGAGGGGCAGGAGTACGACCAAATAAACGAGGCTCAGCAGGAGGAGGTTGAGGCCTTTGCCGGCTTGCTCATGTAGCCAGGCCAGGCCACCCGCCAGGCGGCGGGCCAGCCAGGGCGACAGCACCGCCGGCAGCCCGATGGCGGCCGCACCATACAACAGCCACTCGGCCCGGAAGACGAGCGCGGCCAGGATCAGGCCGATAACCATGGACAGCAGGGAGCGATAGGATTCTTTTGCGGACATGCGAAAAACGTCACCAAGGCAACTCCAGGGAGATCTCCCCGGCTGGTATTCCAAGTATACGGTCTCGAAGAGAGGATGGCAAATGTCCAAGGCCAGATCAAAGCCATTGCAGGTATTTTGAGTTTCCTTCATCCTACAGGCTCTGGCTTGACCGAAGCGGGTTTGAAGAGCGCAATGGACAGAAGGGAAACCCTCATTATCAGGAGTTTGCCCTTCCATCAAGTCCCCCTGTTTCGTGGAAAATCCCACTCTACACGACAATTTTCTTGAAGAAGTCTAATTCATTGATTTTGAGACCAATTCGATTGATAATCCATTCAAAGCAGGTCTTGATTCCCACATTAAGGCGTATGGCTTCGCGTGAGGTATCGAGTCCCTTTCGGAAAAATCTGACCTGCTTGTAGCCATGGTTCTTCTTGGGGATAGGCTTTCGGGCATGTTCGAACTTTCCGGTGAGAAAGCAGATGGTAAAGGCCATGGCGGAGAGGGCAAACAAGCGACATATGCGTTGTGGGTGCTTGAGGTGGGTGGCCTCCAGGTCGAACCCCCGCTTTTTGAGGCTCTGGAAGAACCCCTCAATGGCTCATCGGTTGCGATACTCGACCAAGGCCTGGTGAGCGAAGGTGTTTGTGATGACCGAAACCAGCTCATCTTTGCCAATGCGCTTGATGGCCAGGCTGAGGTAGCAGCCGAAAATCTGTACCCCATCGAGCATCAACTTGCGCTCCCCCCGCATGAAGCGGTTGATCCTCTCCGCTTGGGAATGAGCAACAATATGAACAGCCCTACCCACTCCAGGGAGAGAGGATACTGACCCAAAAAGCGTTGAATCCGGCGAAAGTTGCTCTGGGACCGGGCGGGGGTATCCATCTGGTGGGCGATACGGTGAAATTGGACGCTCCCCGCCAGGATCAGACCTTGGATAAACAGCACCATGAATCTCAACCGGGCACGATTCAGTCGCAAGCCACTGAGCAACTCGATCTCAGTATGGATTTTCTCCAAAACAAGGCTAAATTGGACATGTATTTTTTTTCATAAGGGCTTAGGTAATTAGTTGATTTACACCCACTAATCTAAGCCCTTTTTCTTTTTTGTCGTGTAGAGTGA
>RFHL01000962.1 GCA_003696875.1 Bacteroidota bacterium
AACCACGAAATCTCCCTCATCCAGACCACTGGCCGGTGCGCGCAGCGGCTCCAGAAAAGGAACCATATCCAGATCCAGGCCTTTGCCCCCACCCCGGCCCATACGCAAGGCTTGCAGGGGGCCGATCTGCACGCCTTCGGGCAGGCGCAGGCCAAAGGTCCGGGTGAGCAGGCAGTAGCCCGACAGGTCGACCGTCTGGGTTTCCGATTCGTTGAAAAGCTCTATCCGCTGGGGGGCCGCCCCCGGCCGGCCGGGGGCATACTTAGAGATATAGACCGGCTGGGCCAGCAATGGCCCCAGCCAGCTGATTCCAAGCAGGCACATGCAAGCGAGGCGGCGGATCATGTCGTGAGCTCGACGATAAAGCGTTGTTTTTTCCCTTTTTGCAGCTGTAGAAAACGCCCGTGGAAGGCCGTGTCGAGGCCTACCTCCTGCTCGATGGACTCGCAGCGGAGCGCATTGATCCGGATGGAGCGGTCCTTCTCGATGGCCCGGCGGGCTTCGCCCTTGGATTGGGTGATGCCCAGCTCGGTGAGCAGGTCCAGGATGCCCATCCCGGCTTCCAGCCGGGTGCGGGGCAGGCTGAGGGTGTCGGGCGCGGCCCGCACGATGGCTTCCCAGTCCGGGACACTCAGGGCGGCGAGGGCTTCTGGCTCGGTATTGCGGGCAAAGAGAAACTCCGTCAGCGCCCGGGCGCTGCGGAGGCCTTCCTCCCCGTGCACCCGCAGGGTGATGTCCTCAGCCAGGGCTGTCTGCAAGCCCCGCAGGTGCGGGGCCTCGCGATGCGCGGTGATCAGGGCCTCGATCTCTTCGCGGGTTTTGAGCGTAAAGAAATGGATGTAGCGCTCGGCGTCGGCGTCGGCCGACTGGATCCAGTACTGGTAAAATTCGTAGGGAGAGGTCCGATTGGCATCCAGCCACACGCTGCTGCCGTCGGCACTCTTGCCAAACTTGGAGCCATCCTCACGGGTGAGCAGCGGGCATACCACCGCAAAGGCATGGGTCTCAGAGCCCAGCTTGCGGCGGATCAGCTCCGTCCCGGTGGTGATGTTGCCCCACTGATCAGAGCCTCCCAGCTGGATGCGCACGCCTTTGTGCTCGTAGAGGTAGAGGTAGTCATAGCCCTGGAGCAGCTGGTAGGCAAACTCGGTGTAGGAGATGCCGTTTTCGCCCTCCATGCGCTTGCGCACCGACTCCTTCGAGGTCATGTAGTTGATGGTGACGTGCTTGCCCACCTCGCGGAGAAACTCCAGAAAGCCCATCTGCCCCAGCCAGTCATAGTTGTTGACCACCTCGGCGGGGTTATCGGGCGCCTCAAAGTCCAGAAAATGCTCCAGTTGCTTTTTAATCCCGGCGACGTTGTGTTGGATCTGCTCCAGGGAAAGCAGGTTGCGCTCCTTATCCTTGCCTGAAGGGTCGCCTACCATGCCCGTAGCTCCGCCCACCAGCGCGATGGGTTTGTGGCCGGCCCGCTGTAGATGGACCAGCATCATCACGGGCACCAAGTTGCCGATATGCATGGAGTCGCTCGTGGGGTCCACCCCGAGGTAGCCCGCCACGCGGTGCTCATTCAGGTAGGCTTCTGTACCGGGCATCATGTCGTGGATCATGCCCCGCCATCTGAGTTCCTCTATCAGATTCATGCGTTCGATCGTGTCCAAAATGTGTTCATACGTGGGGAGCCCAAAGGCTCCTGGAGAAAACCGGTTGGCAAGTTACACCGCAATCCTTATTGCATCAAATGGCTCAGGGAGAGAAAAACGGGGCCAGGCCTACCCAGCCAGATCAGCCTGCGTTAGGATTAAGCGGAAAGGCGGCCTTCCTTTTTAGCCAATTTTGTCTATTTTCGTCCTGTGAGGCAAGCGCCTCATAACAAGCCTTCTACATTCCCCAAACGTCACCTGCCATGCCGAAGCATCTGATTCTGCTCACGGTCCTTGTAAGCATATCCTTTTCGACCGGGCTATGGGCCCAGGGGCCCGGCAAACGCGCCTACATGGCAGCGGAAAACTTCCGCAAGCAGAATAAGTGTCAGGATGCGATCATGCAGTACGACGAGGCCATCAAGGCTGAGCCGACCAATTACCGCTATTATTTCCAGCGGGGAAAATGCGAATACAAGCTCAATCGCATTGAGGAGGCGATTAATTCCTTCCAGTTTACCATCGACTACCAAGCCGACTTTACCCCGGCCTATTCGCTGCTGGCCAAGATCTATAAAGATCAAAAAGACTATGCCAATGCGGTCTACAACTACGAACAGGCGGCACGCTACGAGCGCAACTCAGGTCGCAAGGTGCAGTACCTATTGCTGCTGGTCAATCTCCTCCTGAAGGAAGAGCGGGTAGCGGACGCCCGCCGGCACATCGAGCGGGCGCGGGACCTGGACCCTACCAATCCCAACATTCTCTTTTACACCGCCGAGATCGCCACCCTCTCCGAGGATTGGGAGGGGGCCCGCCGGGCCTATGAAAAGGCCCTGACGTCGGATCGCCTCAAAGAGGCGAGTCCCACCGAACAAGCCAAGTATTACTATGGCCTGGGCGTGGCCCTGAGCAAGTTGGGAGACTCTGCCGGGGCCAGGCGCGCCTGGAGTAAGGCCAATTTCGGGCCCTATAAGGACCTCATCGCCCAGCAGGTCATGCAGGCCAGCCATGTCCACTACTACAAGGTCGCCGTGAGCTACTACCTGAATGGCGAGTATGAAGAGGCCAATGCCTTCGTGGACGAGGCACTTGCCCTCCAGCGCAACTTTTCCAGCGGCTACATCCTCAAGGGAAAAATCGCCTATAAGTCAGGCAACGCCCGGCAGGCCCTCACCCACTATCAGCGGGCCATGGAGATGGAAGCCAACCCTCAAAAGAAAGCCAAAATCCTGCGGATGATGGCCCAGATGCAGCTGGCCGACGACAACTATGCCGACGCGCTCTCGACGCTGGCCCAGATCACCGAGGTGATCCCACAGGCGGCCAACTCCAGCGACCTGCTGTCGCTGAAGGCCCGCGCCGAATACGGCGCCCGCCGCTACGCCGAGGCGACCACCACCCTGCAAGCCCTCATGAATACGGGCCTGGATACCAAAGCCCGCGCCAAATACAGCTTTATGCTGGGCATGGCTGCCCGCCGGACCGGCGACATGGAGCTGGCCCGCGAAGCCTTCCAGAATGCGATGTACGGCCCCTACAAACCCGCTGCCAAAGCCGAGCTGGACAAACTCCCCAGCCGGGGCTAGCCCCCAGGCCATAGCCACAAAAAGAGGGACACCGGTATGGTATCCCTCTTTTGGGTTTATTTACGGCCCCGTCAATCTTCCTCTTCGGGCTTCAGCTCGAAGCTCTCCAGGAAGTTGGTCGAGTAGACACCCGAGCGAAAGACCTCATCCTGCATCAGCTGCTTGTGCAGCGGAATGGTGGTCTTGACCCCTTCGATGATGAACTCATCCAGAGCCCGAGCCATTTTGTTGATCACGGTTTCCCGATCCGGGCCCGAAACGATGAGCTTGCCGATCATCGAGTCGTAATTGGGCGGGATCATGTAGCCGGAAAAAGCGTGGGTGTCGACCCGTACCTTGTGCCCACCGGGCTTGTGGAAGTAGATGATCTTGCCGGGCGAGGGGCGAAAATCGGCAAAGACATTTTCAGCATTGATCCGAACTTCCATGGAACAGCGGTTTTGCAGACGCTGATAGGGCTGTTCGATTTTCTCGCCGGCAGCCACCCGAATTTGCTCGCGGATAAGATCCACATCAAAAATTTCTTCCGTCACGGGATGCTCCACTTGAATCCGGGTGTTCATCTCCATGAAGTAGAAGTCGCCGTGCTTGTCATAGAGAAACTCAACCGTGCCGGCCCCTTCGTAGTTCACCGACTTGGCCGCCCGCACAGCGGCCTCTCCCATCGCCTGCCGTGTCTCCTCGGAGAGGACAGGGCAGGGGCTTTCCTCTACCAGCTTCTGGTGCCGGCGCTGAATGGTGCAATCCCGCTCGGCAAGGTGGTAGGCATTGCCGTGCTGATCGGCCATGACCTGAATCTCCACATGTCGGGGTTCCTCGACAAATTTTTCCAGATAGAGCCCCGCATTGCCAAAGGCCGCCCCGGCTTCGGTCCGGGCGCTATCCCAGGCATCTTCCATCTCGTCGGGCGAAAACACCTTGCGCATGCCCTTGCCCCCGCCACCGGCGGTGGCCTTGAGCAGGACCGGATAGCCCGCCTCTTCGGCGAGGGTGAGGGCCTCCTCCAGCGACCCCAGCAGGCCTTCGGAGCCAGGTACGACGGGAACACCGGCGGCCCGCATGGAGGCCTTGGCGGTGGACTTGTCGCCCATGGCGTTGATTACCTCGGCACTCGGACCGATAAATTTGATGTGATGGTCTTCGCAGAGCTGCGAAAACTCGGCGTTTTCGGCCAGGAAGCCATAGCCCGGGTGGATCGCATCCACGCCGCAGATCTCGGCGGCGGAGATGATGTTGGCCATATTGAGGTAGCTGTCCCGGCTGGAGGGCGGGCCAATACAGACCGCCTCGTCCGCAAAGCGGACATGCAGGCTGTCCTTGTCAGCAGTAGAGTATACGGCGACCGTGGGGATGCCCATCTCGCGGCAGGTCCGGATGACCCGCAGGGCAATCTCTCCCCGGTTAGCAATAAGTATTTTCTTAAACATAGGCAGCTAGGATGGAAAGCAATGAACCTTGCTTCAGGGAAATAGCCGTAAGAATAGGGGCCTTAGGGGCATAAGGATGTCCGCCGGCTTCCCATGATAGAGGAGGCCGGCGGATCACACTCAGGCGTTGGTATCGATCAGGAACAGAACCTGGTCGTACTCGACCGGCTGGGCATTGTCGAGCAGGATCTTGACGACCTTGCCATCGACTTCTGATTCGATTTCGTTGAAGAGCTTCATCGCCTCCACGATGCAGACGACCTGTCCCTTTTGCACATGGTCCCCGACTTTGACAAAGGGCGGAGCCTCAGGATTGGGAGAGCGGTAGAAAGTCCCGATCATCGGGGAACGAAACTCGTAGAGCGATTCGCTTGGGGCTTCTGCTTCCTCCTTCGGCGGAGCCGGTTTGCTCTCAGGCTTGGGCACTACCGGGGCGGTCTCGGTGATAGGCACTGGCACCGCCGACGGCACGGCGACCGGTGCCGCGCTTTGCTGCGTGGTATATATGACGTTGCTCTCCGGAGACTTGCGCCGGATTTTGATTTTGAAATCTTTCTTTTCGATTTCTACCTCGGTGAGGTTCGTGCGATTCACCAGCTTGAGGAGGTCCTGGATTTCTTTGAATTCCATAGGCGTAAGCGTTTTCTCAATGCACCAGCCATCCTGAAGGGGGCGCCCGGGCAGGCATCAGGGGCCAGGGAAGAAAAAGGTAAAAAAATGTGTGTGAAGGGAGTAGAAACGCCTACTCCTTGACGCGTTCCACATAGGCGCGGGTCGCGGTGTCAATCTTGACCTTGTCACCGATATTGATAAACAGCGGCACCCGGACTTCGGCTCCACTGTTCAGGGTCGCAGGCTTAAGGGTGTTGGTAGCGGTATCCCCTCTGAGCCCAGGCTCGGTGTAGGTCACCTCCCGGATCACATACTGTGGCAAATCTACCGTGAGCGGGGTGTCATCTTCGGTATTGAAAAGCACTTCCACCACTTCGCCTTCCTGCAACAGATCCATGGCATCGATCATCTTTGCGTCGATATTGATCTGCTCGTAGGTTTCTTCATTCATAAACACCAGCATCTCGCCATCCTGGTAGAGGTACTGATACTTGTGGCGTTCCACCCGGATGTCATCAAGCTTGGAGCCTGAGTTGAAGGAGTTTTCGATGACTTTTCCAGTGGTGAGGCTTTTCATTTTCACCCGGTAAAAGGCGCCCCCACGCCCCATCTTCACGTGCTGAAAGCTTGCAACGGTATAAATCTCGCCATTATACCGGAAGGTAAGCCCATTGCGGATATCGGAGGTGTTGATCATAGTGAACGTGACGATTGACAAAGTAATAATTCCCAGGCGGGAAAAACGAAGCGGCAAGTTACGAAAAATAATCTTTCTCCCCGGGCCTCCCTCGCTCCATTTTTTGCGATAGACACGCACCGCCTGCTTGGGTTACAGACTAGGAATCAGGGAAGAAGGGCAAAAAGGCCGCCTGCCGCAGGCGATATGGAAAGGCCCCCAGGCGGTGGGCTTCCCGATTCCGGAGGCGATAGCGCCACAGGCTGTCGGACTGTACAAAGTAGAGGTCTCCTTCCAAAAAGTCAGCCGCCACGGCCGCTACGCCACCTTGGTTGCTCGGCCGGAGCCGGCCGTCGAGCAGGCTCACCCGGCCGAGGAGTTCGTACCCATAGGTACGCCACAGGTAGGGAGAGCGCAGCAGGGTGTCGCCCGACACGGGCGTCTCCGGGGCCGTGAGGGTATGGGTGTTGAAGTCCAGCGGCGCGGCATACAGGCCGCTGTCACCCCGGGTATGCACCCACAAGACGGTACGCGGCTCGATCTGCAGATCGACCACCGGTCGCTGGAGCGTCACACTGTCGACGGCCGTCAGGGCCACCTCCTGCCAGACCTGCACCTGCCGTGCCCCCACCGGCAAGAAAAACTTGCCGCTGCGGTAGACCGGCCGCCCGGGGGCGGCCGAGAGCCTCCGGCGATGCAGGCCTCCATCGCGCTGCGAAACAAAGCCGATTTCCCCCTTACTGGTGTCTGCGATCAGCAGGTAGCGGTCCCCGGCACACAGGTAATCCGGCCGTAGCGGTGCACAATCCAGGGATGCTTCGGCCTGCAGGCGCTCCGCCTCCCACCCAAAAGCACGCACTTGCTCTTCCCCACCCAGCCACAGCCGCCCGTCGCGGCTGTCAAGGCTGTAGATGCGGCCCAGCCCCAGATCAGCGGCGCGATCAGGCACAAAGGTACCGTCCTCGTAGGCCAGGAGGACCGATGCCCCCAGGCTATCGGTCGCCAGCAGGTAGGCCCCCACGGTGCGTGGCGCCAGAGCCAGGTCCTGGTCAAAGGAGCAGCCCAGAAACAGGAGCGCCGCTAGCCATATGCTGCTAAGGATTCGCATGGGGCAACCGCTTGGAACGGCTAGTGCTTTGTCAAGCGAAACATGGCGGGTAAGCGGTCGCATATTCTTTCGCAGATCACGATCCCGGCAAGCCGGGAAGTTTGGTAGGCCAAACGAGGCATTTTTCAACGCAGATCATGGATGCCGGTTTACCGGTAGATGCGGAAAAAGATGGAGCGATCACCCATCATGCGGCACTTGACAGCGCACTAGGCCGGGTTGATGGCCCACTTAAGATAGATGGAACCCCAGGCAAAGCCGCCGCCAAAGGCGGCGAGGAGCAGATTGTCCCCGGCCTGAAGCTGATCCTGCCATTCCCACAAACAGAGGGGAATGGTCCCGTTAGTGGTATTGCCGTAGCGCTGTATATTCACCATCACCTTCTCGGGCGGCAGGCCCGCCCGGCGGGCCGTGGCGTCGATGATGCGCTTGTTGGCCTGGTGGGGCACCAAAAAGGCCACATCCTCGCTGCTAAGCTGGTTGCGCTTCATCACCAGTTCGGTGATGTCGGCCATACCGGAGACTGCGTAGCGAAAGACCGTACGACCATCCTGATAGACAAATTGCTCTTTGTTGCGGATGCGCTCCTCGGTCACAGGATACTTGGAGCCCCCTGTTTTTTGATAGAGGTATTGGGCCCCGCTACCATCTACCGCAAACTCGGAGTCGATGATGCCCAAGCCGTCGGTATTGGGCTCCAGCAGCACCGCGCCGGCACCATCTCCGAAGAGGATGCAGGTATTGCGGTCCTCATAGTCGATGCGGATGCTCATGGTATCGGCGCCCACGACCATCACCCGCTGGTGCATGCCACTCTCGACAAACTGGGTCCCAGTACGCAGCGCATACAAAAAGCCCGAGCAGGCAGCATTCATGTCAAAGCTCCAGGCCTGCTTGGCGCCGAGCTTGTCGGCGATGATGTTGGCCGTGGCGGGATATACGAAGTCGGGCGAAACCGTGGAACAGATGATGAGGTCAAGGTCCTCGGGGCCGTAGGCCGTGCGGCTCAGGGCATCCTTGATGGCCTCCACGGCCATGTCAGAGGTGGCCCGATCCTCGTCGAGGATACGGCGCTCTTCGATGCCTGTGCGCTCGCGTATCCACTGGTCGTTGGTATCGACCATTTTCTCAAGGTCAGCGTTGGTCAGGACTTTTTCTGGGACATAGCCGCCGACTGCCGTAATGGCCGCTCTGGTTTTCATCCGCGTTACAGGGTTAAGGTTCAGGATCAGAGAAAGCGTCAGGGTCAGACGCCGGATCTGAAAAAAGACATCACCGAAAAAATTTCACAAAAGAAGATCCCATGTAAAAACCTCATAGATAACATCTCATAGGAAAGACGTCGCAAAAAAGGGGCTTTTCGGCCGAAATTCCAATGACAGCCAGCGGGCTTCTGCCTCAAGCTTCAGGCACGGCCCGCCTGTCTCCACCAGGCCCGTAAAAGAAGCCTCCATGTGAAATATTTGTAAACAGGTGGCAAATGGGGGGCAAAATCCAGTAATTTGGCCGTAAATCAGCCCTGCATGAGGGCTGGTCCTTTACCCTCTTTTGAGTCAGCTATGAAAAAAATCGGTGTCTTTACCTCCGGTGGCGATGCGCCCGGGATGAATGCGTGTGTACGGGCGGTCGTCCGCTCAGCCTTGTATAGGAACCTGGAAGTCATAGGGATTCGCCGGGGATACCAGGGAATGATCGAAGGCGACTTTTGGGCCATGGATGCCCGTTCGGTGAGCAACATCATCCAGCGTGGCGGAACCATTCTCAAGTCTTCGCGGAGTCAGGAGTTTCGGACCCCTGAGGGCCGTAAGCGGGCCTATCACCGCCTCATGGAGGCGGGCGTGGACGGCCTCGTCGCCATCGGGGGCGACGGCACCTTTGCCGGGGCACATGCCTTCTCACAGGAGTTTAATATCCCGGTGATCGGTTGCCCCGGAACCATCGACAACGACCTCTATGGCACGGACTACACCATCGGGTACGATACCGCCCTCAATACGGTCATGGATGCCATCGACAAGATCCGTGACACCGCTGACTCGCACAGCCGGCTCTTTTTCATTGAAGTGATGGGTCGTGATGCGGGCTTTATTGCCCTCAACACCGGCATCGCCGGGGGGGCCGAGGCGGTCCTGATTCCCGAGACCGTTACCTCTATTGACCAGGTGATCGACAAGCTGGAGCAGGGCTGGGCCCGGCAAAAGTCCTCCAGCATCATCGTCGTCGCCGAAGGCGACGATGCGGGCGGCGCCTTTGAAGTCGCCCAGAAGGTCAACCAGAAGTTTGACCACTACGACACCCGGGTGGTTGTCCTGGGCCACGTGCAGCGGGGCGGAGCCCCGAGCTGTGCCGACCGGGTCCTGGCCAGCCGCCTCGGGGCGGCGGCGGTCGACTCCCTGCTCGATGGCCTCTCCAACCTCATGGTGGGCGTCATCAATGGCAAGGTCGTTCAGACCTCTTTTGCCAAAGCCTGCAAGTACAACCAGGAACTGAATCCCAACCTGCTTGCGCTGGTAGAGATTTTATCTTCCTGAGAAGCCACCCCGCTTAAGCTTCTGATAGCCAATTAGTTGTCTAGCAAACATCGCTCACACTGGACCTTGTCCCGTGCGAGCGCGCTTTGGCATGGCTGCCTCATCCCTGCTACAGGAGCAGGAGGGTGAGCATGCCCGTCAGCATCAGCCCCTTGAGGATGCGACTCTGCTGGTGAAACTCGGCCTGGGACTCGGCCCGCCGCAGAGTCCCCAGGAGGTAGGCCGCGGGCAATTGGACCAGCAGCACCGAGCCCAGCAAGTAGGCGGTCTTCCACGACCCAAAGCGGCCGTAATGAACCACGGCCGGCAACCAACAGGAGAGGATAAAGAGCACATACAGCGGCGCCAGTATGCGCCGGGTGTTGGTGATGCCGATCTGGATCGGCAGGGTGCGGAGTTGAAAGGCAAGATCGCCCTGTATGTCCTCGACATCCTTGGTGATCTCCCGGATCAGGGTGATCTCAAAGGCAAACACCACGGCCCAGATCGGGGCCAGGTGTCCCGAGGGGTAGAGATAGAGCGCAAGAAACAGCACCAGGGCGCTGAGAAAGGAGACCATCAGGTTGCCGACCACACTCACCCGCTTGAGGTGGCTGGCATACCAGAAAAGCAGCAAGACCGAGGTCACATTGATAAAACTGATGTGGTACTGCTGATGCCGGTACCCCAGGTAATAGAGAGAGAAAATGAGGGTGCCCCCGACGACGATGAAATAAACGGTGAGGACTTTCTTGACCGAGAGCAGGGCATTGACGATGGTGCGGCCGGGGCGATTGATCCGGTCGATGCGAAAGTCGTACACGTCATTGATCCAATACCCGGTGGCGGCAATCAGAGCAATCGTGAGGGCCGTCCCCCAAAAGGGACCATCCCCCAGAAAGCGCAGAGATCCCCCTTGGGCCAGGAAGCAAGAAAGTGCAAAGGCCAGCAGAGAAATCAGGACGTTCAGGGGGCGGGAAATTCGGACGAAGTTGACTAGGTCTCGCCACATATTTTAAAGG
>RFHL01000963.1 GCA_003696875.1 Bacteroidota bacterium
CGTTGCTGCTACTGCCAACCGGTGACCTTTTCTATTTCCCAATTCTTTTGGTCTCAAGCTCATGCACGTACACAATCGCTTTGATTGCGCGGCAGTCTTGCACCGGCTGGTGCATTACCTGCCTTCCCAAGCCCCTCTCAAGGACTTTGTCCATCACAATACGCTCCACGCTTTCCAACATCTGCCATTTCATGAGGCGCTGCAGCAGGCCGCTTGCGCCTTTGGGTACCGGACCTATCTGGACCTAGCCACCTATCGCGACTTGTATGCCGCAGGCCGAATCCCCGAGGCCATCCTCCAGGCAGTCCTGCAACGGCGCAAGGGTGAAGCCGCGGCTGCCTGGAAGGAAAAGTTGCTACAAACCGCCTATTCTCCCGACACGGAGGTACGCATAGGGCAGTTGCGCGCCTTGTGGAAAAAAATGCTGAAGGTGAACCTCGACAAGGAGGTACATCCGGTGCTTTTTCGCATGGCTGGCAGCTACCTGGATCAAGGTATCTCGATCTGGCCCTTTCCCGTTGGATCGCAGGGCTTCTTGGCGGCAGTGTTTTCCCTTGAGCGGCATAGCTACCGCGGCATTTTTCGCAGCCCCCGGGTGAAGGCCTGGGCCCGGGCGGCAGAGCCGCCGCGCATTGAGGCCCTGCTCGACATCTTGATCGGAAACCCTGACTATTACGAGCAGTACCTTTTTGACCAGCAATTTGCACATCCGGGCTGGTCGGGTATGGTGGCCTTTGTGGGACACGAACCGGGCAGCTTGCTGGACCAGCGCCAGATCAGCCTGGCCGACTTCATCAGGCTGGAACTCATGCTGGAGATTGACTTTCTCGATCAAAAGCGCGGACAAGACTGGGAGCCGCTGGGAAACCTGGTGCAGATGGCACCGATGCCGCTTTTGGGGCCGGTGCAGTATCAGGAGATATTTGATGTCTATGCCTGCTGGCAGGAAGCCCTGGAGTGGGCCTACTATGACCAGGTGCTCAGAGGCTTGCTGGAAGCGCCGCCGGTCCAGGCAGTGCCTGAGCCAGCGCGGTTCCAGGCGGTATTTTGTATCGATGACCGGGAGGGCTCGCTCCGGCGGCACCTTGAGACCTTAGCACCCGGTGTGGAAACATTTGGCACGGCGGGTTTTTTCAACGTGGCTTTTTACTTTCAGCCGGCGCACGGCAAGTTCTTCACCAAGGTGTGCCCGGGCCCCATCACGCCACAGCACCTGATCAAGGAAGAAGAGGGGCGCCTGCAGCACGAGCGCGATGCCCACTTTAGCCCGTATACCAAGGGCTTGGTCGTGGGCTGGCTGATCTCCCAGACCATGGGCTTCTGGTCGGCGGTCAAGATGGCCGGTAGCATCTTCCTGCCGCGCGAGACGCCGGTGATGGTCTCTTCCTTCAAGCATATGGACAAGGGTAGCCGCCTGACGGTCGCCTGCACCGATCCGGACCAGGCGCGGGAGGGAGACTTGCAGGTGGGCTTCACCTGGGATGAAATGGCGGACCGGGTGGCGGGGATGCTAAAGGAAATCGGCCTGGTGCGGGACTTTGCGCCGCTGGTGTACCTGATCGGGCACGGCGCGAGCAGCGTGAACAATACCCACTACGCGGGATATGATTGTGGGGCGTGCAGCGGGCGAGCCGGCTCGGCCAATGCCCGCGC
>RFHL01000964.1 GCA_003696875.1 Bacteroidota bacterium
CCCAGAGGCACGTTGGCGGGGGGGGTCCAGCGAAAGACAACTTCATAGCCGTCGATGGTGGCCGTGAGGCCGGTAGGCAGGCCCGGCACCAGGTTGCTGGTAGGGTTGATGTTGCGGTAGACCGCCACCGTTCCGGTGGCGGGGAGGGTGGCCACATCGCCAGCCAGGGCGATGTCGAGCTTGCCATTGGCGTCAAAGTCGCCCCAGGCGACGGCAGCCCCGGCGCCCAGGTCGGCAAATGGGGCCGAAGCCAGGGGTTCGTCGACAAAGCTCTGGCTACCAGCATCGTAGGTGTAGAGCAGGGTCAGGCGGTCGTCGCTCCCCGGGCCGGCCTGACCGGCCGCTAGCAGGTCAAGGTAGCCATCGTCATTGTAGTCGCCCCACTGCACCGCACCGGCATGGAGGCCGGTGAGGTCGAGGCTGGTGAAGGTGCTGTCCCCGTTGTTGCGATAGACCCGCAGCAAGCCGCTGCCGGTGAGGGGATTTTCGCCCGCGATGAAGAAGTCCAACCAGCCGTCGGCATTGTAATCGCCCCAGCCCACGGAGGCCTGTTGCACGCCAGGCAGGCCGGGCACGCTCAGCGGCTGCATGCCGCCCTGACCATCGTTGAGGTAGAGACCGGTCTGGGCACTGCCGCCATTTTCGCCCGCCAGAATCAGGTCCAGATAACCATCCTGATTGGCGTCGCCCCAGTCGGCCGCGCTCGCTTGCAGAGCAGGCAGGCCCAGGTCGCCGACGTCGGTAAAGGCAAGGCTGCCGGTGCCATTGTTGCGGTACAGCTTGGTGAGGGGTCCCCCGCTACCTTCGCCGGTCAGGAATACGTCCCGCCAGCCATCGTTGTCCACATCGACCCAGAGGGCCTGGCCATTTTTTACCCCTTGTGGAAAGGTGAAGAAGTTGCCCGCCGATCCGGAAAAGGTGCCTCCGATGTTCCGGAAGGCAACCGCCACAGGCAGCCCGGCGGCATTTTCCCCGCTCAGGAGCAGCTCTACCCGGTTGTCGTTGGTGGCATCGCCCCAGTCAATGCTACCGTGGCGCAAATCGGTAAGGATGCTGGAGGTACCGGAATTGGAAAAACGGTCCTGCGCGGCGTCATAGACGTACAGGCGGGTGAGCGGCCCGGTACTGCTCTGGCCCGAAACGGCCAGGTCCAGATCGCCATCGGAGTCAAAATCGCCCCAGGCCAGGGCCGCTTCCCGCACCGCCTGCAGGTTGGCGAAGGTGAAGAGCCCGCCGGTATTGTCGACAAAGGTGGGATCCTCGTAGGTAAAGGTATCGACGGCGGCAAAAAGGGAGCCTTCGAAATCCTGATCCACGGCCTGCACCGACCATACGTAATCGCCCGGGCTCAGACCACGAACGACCACGGAGCGGTTTTGATAGACATTACCCAGGGTGATGGTGCGGCGGTAACCCGTGCCGATGTTGGCGGCCGGACTGCGCAGGAAGGTGTCAAGGGTCGTCCCCACCCGGTCGATGACCAAGGAATAAGACAGGCCATCCAGGGCGAGGGGATCATATCCAGCCGGGGCCGAGGGGGGATCCCAGGACAGGCGCACATCGAAGTTTTCGAGGGCTGTCGTCAGGTTCTGTGGTGCATTCGGCACCACATTGGCATTGGCATCCAGGTTTCGATAAAACTTGGTGATCTTGCCACCCCCGGCGGTCACGCCGGTCAGGACGATATCGAGTTTGCCATCTTCGTCGAAATCGGCCCAGCCCGCCGCGCTGCCATCGTCTACTCCGGTAAGGGTCGCCGACGAGGCATCGTCCCGGATGAAGTTGGGCCCAAAGAGGACTCCATTATTTTTGTACACTTCAGAAATACGCTGCTCTCCGCTGGCTTGCCCCACGAGGAGCAGGTCTTGGTACCCATCGTCGTCATAGTCCCCGAAAGCGACCGTGCCATTGGCGATGCCGGGCAGGGTGTTGGGAAAAATGGAGTAAAAGGTATCGGGGAAAGCGGGAATCTGCCACTTGATTTCGGTAATCGGAATGGAGTCCGAAGCCGGTGAAGGACTCGGATTGGCCTCACCCGTCACCGCCCAGTCGAGGAAGCCATCATTGTTGATGTCGGCCCAGGTCACGCTACTGAGCCACACCTGTGGCACCACAAAGGGCGCAATGTCAAAGCTGCCGACCTTGTCGTTGCGGTAAATCCGGCCCACCAGCGTCCCGCTGGTATTTTTCCCGGTCAGAATCAGGTCAGGCCAGCCGTCGAGGTTGTAGTCACCCCAGGCGAGGTCGCCGGAGAAGACGCCCTCCAGCGCATTGGAGGCGGTGGCATCTTTGGTGAAGGTCAGGCTCTGGTTGGGAAAAAGATTGTTGCGGTACACCTCGGTGATAGTGCCCACACCCGAGCCTCCGTTGCCGCTGATGGCGAGGTCGAGGTCGCCATCCTGGTCGTAGTCGGCCCAGTCCAGCGAGGCATCGATCACACTGGGCAGCCCCAGGCTGCCCTGAGCGGCAAAGGCGCCGCTACCGTTATTGGTCAGCACCCGCGTGATGCGGGTGTTGTTGGACAAGAGCCCGCAGATGACGAGGTCGAGGTCGTTGTCGTTGTCGATATCGGCAAAGGCAGCGTCTCCCCGAAACACATCGGGAAAGGGATCGCTGCCAAAGACATTCTGGTAGCGATTGAAGCCGGCCGGCGTATTTACATACAACTCGGTGCGGATGTCCAGGCTCCCGGGGCCATTGACGGCCACCAGGCCGGAGAGGAGGAGGTCCTGATCGCCATCGTTGTCGATGTCGCCCCAGGCCATGGCCGCATCCTGCAAGCCCTGGGGAGAGATCCCTCCCACGAAAGAGATGCCAGTGGCATCGCTGAAGACCGAAGTCGTCGAGGTGGTAGGCACCACGGTGAAGCTGCCTTCGGTGGCAAAATCGGAGGCCTCAAAATCGGCCTCAATGCTCTGTACGCTCCAGTAATAGGTGCCCGGGGCCAAGCCAAAGATGCGCCAGCTGAGGCCTTTGACCGGCCCGGCCTGAGCAACCCGGCGCTGTCCCGTAGCGAGGTCGCTGTGGGCACTGAGGATATCGTCGCTGCCGGGGCTGCTTCCCACATAGAGCTGATAGCTCAGACCGTCGGCGAGGGCCGCCGGATAGCTGCCCGGCAAGGTCCAGTCAAAGGACACGGCAGTACCAAACTGACTGGCATTGAGTCCCGTAGGAACCGGAGGACTGGTATTGAGTCCGGTGCTTTTATTTTTATACACCCGGATGGTCTGGGTACTGCTGCCGGCAGTGGTACCGATCAGGGCGAGCTCGGGCCGGTCATCGCCATCCACGTCGCCGAAGGCGGCGGCGGCACCGTTATTCACATCCGTCAGGGCGGTCGAGGTGGCCACGTCCAGGACAAATCCCCCCGCCTGATCATTGCGATAGATCTCGGTTAGGCGGTCGTTGCTGGCGCTGCTGCCATCCTGCCCGCCAAGGAGAATATCGGCCCAGCCGTCGCCATCGTAATCAACCCAGCGGGCAAAGCCGCTGCGCAGGCCGGTCAGGCCGGCATTGAGCGGGGCAAAAGCGTCGTTGCCCAGGTACACGTAGACCTCGGATACGAAGGTACCGCTGCTGTTTTCGCCGGATATGAGCAGGTCCAGGTCGCCGTCATTGTCGTAGTCGGCCCAACCGAGGTCGGCATTTTTGAGGCCCGAGATGCCGGTATTGATGCTGGAAAAATTGCCCAGGCCGTTGTTTTTGTACAGGCGGAGGATGGGCGGATTACCGGTGCCACTGCCGGCCCCGGTATAGATCAGGTCCAGATCGCCATCGGCATCATAGTCACCCCAGGCGAGGGCGCCGTTTTCGATCCCCGTCAGGATGGTGTCGGGCTGGAAGAGGCTGTTGCCGTCATTGCGGTAGACCCGCATGGTGAGCCCCGTGCTGCTGCGCCCGCCGATGGCAAGGTCCAGGTCGCCATCGTTGTCATAGTCGGCCCAGCCGACGGTGGCATTGGATACGCCCAGCAAGGTGGGCGACGCGGTCAGGTCTTCCTGAAAGGTGCCACTGCCATTGTCATAAAAGTAGATTTTACACTCCCGGGGACCGGTGCTGCTCTCGCCGCAGATGAGGATATCGGCAAAGCCGTCGTGATTGTAATCGCCAAACTCAGCGTCGGAGCGCCAGACATCGACCACACTGAGGGCGCCGGAAAAGTCCTGCCAGCGACCGGCGATGTTGTTGAAGCGGTAGACCCGGGTCTGTATGGGGTTGGTGGCGCCCCCGGTGCTACCGGTTACGAGCAGGTCGAGATGCCCCTCCGCATCGAAGTCGCCCCAGGCCACCGAGCCATTGGTCACAGCGACCGGGCTCCCGAGAAAAAAGGCGGCGGTGGTATCGAGAAAGGCGGACTGCGCCATCAAGGGGGTCATGGCGCCCAGCAGGATCAGCCCGGTGACTGCCGTCAGACATTTAAAATGGTGAAACCAAATCCGCCTCAGGGACCCGTTTCCGAGCAGTATAGCAGAGAGAAGCATATAATCTTATGGATATGAGATCATGATGTAGGCGTACCCGGGTCGCATCCTAGCGGGGCACAGGGTAGTCGGTCTGATAGGTCGGGTTGCCGGGCTCGCTGGGGTCGCCGGGAGGCCCCGGCAGGGGTCGGCGGGCCAGCAGGAGAAAGGTGCCCAGGCCCGTCACAAAGGCAGCCGGCGCGCCGATCAGGATGTACATAGGCACCTTGCGGATCACCGCGAAGTCGGGCGAAAAGGCTTCCAGGCCGGACAGCTCGGTTCCGGTGAGCTTGATCCGGTAGCCTTCGCCGGGCTTGAGCCCGGCAGGTACCTTCCAGGTGTATTGTCCCTTTTGGCCCACCTGTGCCACCGGCCCGATGAGCTTGTCATACTGATACAAGTCCAGTTGCAGGCTGTCCAGGGTGCTGTTGCCCCCAAACCACTTGAAGGTGTAGGGCTTGTCCCGCTTGAGGGTGACGGGCTTGGCCGGGGCGATAAAACCAAAGGCCGGGGTGGCCAGGATCAGGAAGCGCACTGGCCCACGGAAGCGCTCCCATTCGGTGCGGGCATCCCACATGATCTCATGGGTCCCCACCCGCAGGCTGTCCCCTACCCCACCCTTTACGCGCTCCAGCAGGAGGGTATCGCTTCCGCGCAGGGCCGCCACCGCCACCGTAAAGAGCCGGTCGGGATCCGCATCATTGAGCCGATAGGTGATTCGGACGCTGTCGCCGAGCGCCTCGGCGCGTACATTCTGGACCGGCTGCGCCCAGGCCGCCCCAAACATCCCTGTCCATAGCAGGGCAAAGAGGAACATTCGCATCATAAGCGAGAAGTCAAATGTCGGAGGTCAGTAGCCGGAAGAAAACTTTTTCCATTGGCTACCAATCAGTTACTAAAATAACGACATATTTTTTCCGCATACCTAAGCGTTTCGGCACAAGAGGAGGAGAATAAAAAAACCTCCTTTACGCAGTCGCATTCATGGCCAGGCACCCGAAAAAGAACAGAAAAATAATGGGTAGGAATAGGATTATGCCTAGCTGGTAAGCAAATATCGGCCCAAAATTGCGCAAAAAGCCTAAATGCGCACGTATCGGGAAGAACAAACGCAGCGGAAGGCGCAGGTGCTGCCTCCCGTATATCCATTTTTCGCCCTGTATGTCCCTAAGGTATGCATTTATCCGCGTACCCTCAATGCAGCCATGTATGGAATCCTACATGACCGACCCCATTTCCATTTTGAGAAAACCGCTATCTTTAAGGCGCTTTCACCCTCCAACCCTCCTCCCCTTTGCCGCGCTTCGCTGAAGTCATTCTCCCCCTGCCTATCCGGTCCAATTTTCACTATCGGGTAGCTCCCGAGCAGGCAGATCATATTGCCCCTGGACAACGCGTCCTGGTCAGCTTTGGCCGAAGAAAAATCTATACTGGCCTGGTGCGTCACCTGAGTGAGGAAGTCCCCAAGGCGGTACAGGTCGACCGCCTGAAGTTTGTGGAAGAGATCCTTGACGAAGGCCCGCTTCTGCAAGAGTCCCAGATGGCGCTCTTCGACTGGATGGCCTTTTACTATTTCTGCACGCCGGGGGAGGTGTTCAAGGCGGCCCTGCCCACGGGCCTCAAGCCCGAGAGTGCCCTGCGGGTGGCCATGGCGGAGGGCCTGGACTGGGAGCGGGTAGTTACCGACGATAAAGAATTTATGCTCCTGGAAGCCCTGAGCATACAGGCGGTGCTGGATTTTCGGGAGGTGGTGGACATCTGGGAAATCAACAATCCCATGCCCCGGCTCAAGGCCATGGAAGCCCGGGGCCTGATTCGCCTTTACCACGAAGTCGAGGAAACCTACAAACCCAAGCTCAAGACCTATCTGCGGCTGAGCCCGCAGATTGAGGAGGAAGAAGCCCTGCGGGCAGCCTTTGACAGCCTGAGCCGGGCCCCCTCGCAGGAAAACCTGCTCATGTATGTCGTCTCGGCCTACTACCAGGGCAATACCGTGCCCAAAACCGAGACCCTCAAGCATCTGGGCGTGACGGCCCAGGTGGCGAAGACCCTGGTCGACAAAGGCTATCTGGTGGAAGAAGACGTCCAAATCGACCGGCTGGCCCTCTATGGCTATGCCGAGAAGCCGCAGGACCTGCCCTACACCCCGGCCCAGGAACGGGCCCTGGCCGAGATGCGGGAAGCCCTCGCGGCGCAGCCGCGCCGCCCCCTGCTCCTCCACGGCATCACGGGCAGCGGCAAGACGCTGCTCTATATCGCCTTTATCCGCGAGGCGCTGGCCCGGGGCGAGCAGGTGCTGTACCTGCTGCCCGAGATCACACTCACCAAGCAGATCATCGACCGGCTCAAGAGCGCCTTTGGCGCGCAGGTGGGCATCTACCACAGCCGCTTCAACGACCGCGAGCGGGTGGAAATCTGGAAAAAGGTACACCGGCGGGAGTACCAGGTCGTGGTGGGCGTGCGCTCAGCGCTCTTCCTGCCCTTTCCCCAGCTGGGCCTCATCGTGGTGGACGAGTCGCATGACAGCTCCTTCAAGCAGCACGAGCCCGCCCCCCGCTACCACGCCCGCGATGCGGCCATCTACTACGCCCGGCAGCAGGATATCCCCATCATCCTCGGCTCGGCGACGCCGAGCTTCGAGACCTTCCTCAATGCCCATCAGGGCCGCTATGCCTATGTCGCGCTCCATGAGCGGGCCCTCAAGGCGACCCTGCCCCAGATCGAGGTCGTGGACATGCGCATCCAGCGCAAAAAGCGCCTCGCCACCGGCATCTTTTCCAATGTGCTCCTCGACGCCATCGGGCAGGCCCTCGCCCGGCAAGAGCAGGTCATCCTCTTCCAAAACCGCCGGGGCTATGCGCCCTTTCTCCTCTGCGAGACCTGCGGCGAGGTGCCGCAGTGCATCAACTGCGACATCTCCCTCACCTACCACAAGGAGCGCAACCACCTGCGCTGCCACTACTGCGGGCACACCGACCACAATGTCACCCGCTGCCCCAGTTGTGGCAACCTCTCCCTGCGGCAGATCGGGGTGGGCACCGAGAAAATCGCCGAAGCCGTGCAGGAGGCCTTTCCCACCCATACGGTCGAGCGCATGGACCTCGACACCACCCGCTCCAAGACTGGCTACCAGCACCTGATCAACCGCTTCGAAAACCGGCAGATCGATATCCTCGTGGGCACCCAGATGGTGTCCAAGGGGCTGGACTTCGAAAATGTCACCCTCGTGGGCGTGATCCACGCCGATCAGTTGCTCAATTTCCCGGACTTTCGCGCCTACGAGCAGGCCTACCAACTGCTCACCCAGGTGGCCGGTCGCGCCGGCCGGCGCAGCAAGCAAGGCCGGGTGGTGATCCAGACCTCCAGCCCCGACAATCCGGTGCTCAAGGTCTTGCAGGCCCCCTTCGACCGCTTTGCCTGGCAGGAGCTCCCCGGCCGGCAAGAGATTGGGTATCCGCCCTACACCCGCCTCATCCGCATCGAGGTCCGCCACCCCGAGCGCAGCTTTATTGAGCAGGAGAGCCTGCGCCTCCACAACCTGCTCAAGCCCGCCTTCGGGGCTAACC
>RFHL01000965.1 GCA_003696875.1 Bacteroidota bacterium
CATATGCTTCAGACCAAGGAGCAATATGAGTCCGCCAAGCAAGCCTATGAAAAATCGCTGGAAGTGAAGAAGGTCTTCATGAAACAGCGCGAACGCAAGATCGCCGAGGCCAAAGACGCCCTCCGCGCCCACGAGCGGGCCAAGTGGCAATCCAAGATTGCCGATACCATGGAGTCCTTTGAAGTGGCGGGCATTGATGCGACCCACGATGAGATGCTCAACCGCATCAACGAGGAGACCGCCAAGAATGAGGCCCGCATGGAGATGGCCCTTGAGTCGGTCGATACCGAAGCCTTCAAGATTGAAGAGGAAGCCGAAAACCTCCGCGCCAAGGATCTGGTGAAGCAATTCAAAATGGAGATGGGCATGGATTCCGAAGACCCCCTCGCCGATCTTGATCTTGATTCGCCCAAGAAAGAAGTGGAATAAGCTTCTGTCCTACCTCCACCCTCAACATCAATCTGTGTGCCATGACTGGAGAAGAGAGACGCCGTCGCCTCAAGGAGCAAATGAAGGAGGCCTACAAGCGGGACTTGCGCCAGCGCAAGGAAATTCTGGAGCAGGCCAAGCGCCTGCGCACCTCCCGCAAACTCAATGACGCCATCACCGGAATCACCGGTGCGCTCAACGACGACTCCGACGACTGGATCGAAAAGCTTAACCAGGAATCGGCCCTTACAGAGGCCCGTATGGAAGTGGCGCTGGACGCCGAGACTCAAACCACCGAAGAGATCGAAAAGCTCGCTCAGGCCGCCGAAGTTGAGAAATTTTCGGCCGAAGAGATGGTCCGGCAAATGAAACGGGACATGGGCCTCCTGCCCAAGGAAGAGCCCCCCAAGGCTCAGGAACCAAAGGAGAAACCCACCGATAAAACCCCGCCCAAAAAGACGTTGGGTGATTTCTAGGTCGCTCCCGCTCCCTCCTGAATAAAAAAGCCTCCCGGGTATCATGCGGGAGGCTTTTTTCGTTCTAACACCAAGGACCTCAGTCCGGATGTCTCCAACCTCTTTTTGCTTTTGTTACGCCTTTTCTACCGGCTCATCACCGGTAGCCATACGAGACACGCCTATGTCCATCGGACGTTTTTTCGCTTCCCTCAGTTTTCTCTTCCTTGCCCTTACCGCCCAGGCCCAAGACCCGTATCGTCCCTTGGTGCGGGTCGACATGCCCTTATCCGAGGAGGCAGAGGTCTACTCTTTTGCCGGGCCCGACGGAGCAACCCTCTTCTTTCGGGAGGGTAGCCAGGCTCGCATCCTGCTGCTGGACGCAGATCTGAAAGTGGTGCGCAACCTGGAGGTTTACGACCTCCCGAGCCAGGAGGAGATGGAACTCCTCGGCTTCACCGAAGCCCCCGAGGCCATTCATCTGGTGTACCGGAGTTGGGTAGCAGATGCCTATTATGTCGTAACGGTCGACCGCTATGACGGTCGTACCCAGGAGCACCCCATCAGCATGGGGCGCCTGCGGGAGCGCACCCATGTGTATTGGGGCACCTTCACCTATGAAGGCACCCTCCACATCCTGCGCATGCCCCGCGACAGCCGCAGCCTGCGGCTCTGCCGCTTTGAGGGAGGCGACAATTTTAACATCGAGGAATTTGCCCTGGAGAAGGAAGACTTTTTGGAAAAAACCCAGTATGCCCTTACCCGGATTGACCCCGAAGAAGTGCCTGAGCTGGGAGATACCTACCCGCTAGGGAAAATGTACCACAGTGGTACCAACCTTTATCTTACGCTGGAGGAGCCAATGTCCACCTACGTCGTGGCGATAGACCTGCTCAATGGCGAGAAAGAGGAGTTCAGCCTGCCTACTCCCAGCTTTGTGCCCGGGCCACAGCAATCCATTTCTTTCAAAACCAACTCCATCATTCTGGGACACACCCTCTTTCAGGTCGCCGCCGGGGCCGACTCCCTCAAGCTGTACATCCGGGACCTGCAGAGCCGTGAGCTGCTACAGCGCTACGAATACGGCCCGGAGGACGCCCTGGACCTGGCGGCGGGTCCGCCGCAGCGACAGGATGCCGAGGGGCAAGGCCAACCTCTGGAGGGAACCCGCG